>JAJRUR010000265.1 GCA_024277695.1 Bacteroidota bacterium
CATACGTTGCATACAATTCAGGACTAATCGCTCAGCTTTTAGAAGTGCTCTACTGTCACAGTGTACGACAAAAGCTATATCACCATGGTCCACATCTGTACCATCTTTGATCAAGCGCTCAAACTCTACATCCGGATCTACCAGCTCAAAAATCATCTGCGCCAAGTCCACACCTGCGAGTACACCTACATCCTTGACCATTAAGCGCGCTGTCGAACTAAAATCTGCAGGAATACATGCATTAGAAGTATGATCTCCTTCTTGTACATCTTCGTGTAGTGCCTCATTGATGAACTGTAAAAGGCGAAAAGTGTCGGGGGGTAATACCTTGAGCTTTGAAAACATATGAATATGATGATTTTTGTAATACGAAAAAGAAATACATTATCCTAAATGATGCAAATAAAGTCTATTTTTGGGAAAGAATCAAGAGGGCTTTGAGCCGATGCCAAATAAATAGAATATAAAACTTTTATGGTGCCCGGAAAAATCTGCGTAGTAAGATCGGTAAGAGCATCAAATCTGCCACTAAGGCCGAGACAAGACTAAAACTCAACAAGATACCAATTGCAAAACTGGGAGGATGCTCTGAAAATAACAATACCATAAATCCAAAAAACAAAAGTATCGTAGTGATGACAATCGCCTTGCCGGTCTCTAAGAATGTCACACGGATAGATTGTTCGACATTTTGGGTCCGGTCAAAACTGATCTTAAATTTGCTCAAAAAGTGGATCGAATCATCTACAGCTATTCCAAAAGTAATTGCAAAAATAATCGATATCCCCGCTTCCAGTTCGATGCCTAGATAACCCAATGCCGCAGCAGTAAAAAGTAGAGGAATTATATTCGGGACGAGCGAAATAATAATCAGCCTGGGATCTCTAAATAATAACATCATCAAAAAACTTACTATAGCTATGGCCAAAATCAGTCCATAAAAAAGTCCGCGAACTACATAGCGACTATTTCTGTCCAAGAGATATCCGGACCCCGTTTGTCTAAAATGGAGTCCCTCTAATAAAATGTTTTGCTCTATCCACTGATCTATTTGTTCGCCTAGTTCGATTAATCCCTCGGAGCCTATATCTCGAAAATAGACAGTAAGGCGCAGTTTGTTCTTACTGCGGTTGATGAGTATGCCCTGAGCAGGATTGTTGTACTTGGATAGTTGGCGCTTATAGAGTTCAAAACTTTTTTTATCCTCCGGAAAGCGATAATACTCTTTTTTATTACTGTGATATGCTCGGTTCAATGTGCGATACATGTCATTGATCGAGTAGCTGGTGATAACAGCAGGAATCGTAGAAAGATATTTTTCGAGCCGATCTACTTGTTGTAAAATCTCCATCTGGTTAATCGGTCGATCATCATCGGTAGATATGGCGATCTGTATGGGCTTGAAGCCAGCAAGATTTTTTTCAAAATATTTGTAATCCAATGCGATTTTATGGTGTCGCGGCAAGTTGTTTTCTAAAAGAAAATTTGTATTAATCTTATAGATACCTACTGAAGCTAACAGGATAAAGAATAGTGTACACCGGATGATTATGGAATCTCTTTGGATGGTAAAATGATACAATTTGTCGAGCAAGTCCGTCCACTTTTGTTGATATCGGTCAGTCTTGATGAGTCGATGTTGTGGTATAATTGTAAGGATCGGCACGGTAAAACTGATGACAACGATATATGCTATCATCACACCAATAGCAGAGTTTATCCCAAAATCTTGAATGGGATATATACGACTCGTCACCAATGAAAAGTATCCGATCGCAGTGGTCAGAGAAGTAAATAAGGTAGCCAGTCCGATTTGCCGTAAGGCAGTAGATGCTGCTTGGTGTCGTGAAAATCCTTTGCGCAATTCGTCCACATATTTGGTAGTGATATGTATTACGTCCGATGTCCCCACAATCACCATGAGCAATGGATATAAGGCAGAAAGGATATGCAGTTCACGCCCAAAAAGAGCCAAAAATCCCAAAAAAATAATAAACCCCACAGCAACACTCAGGATGACTACTATCAAGCCACCCACTCTTCTGAAAAGAAGGAAGATGATAGCGCTTATCAAGGTACCACTGATGATTGTGGTTTTTTTTAGTTCATTTTTTTGCAAGGCTACCATCTCTCGTTGAAAATAGGGCCGCCCTAAATAGTATGCTCCCTTGAGGGGTATTTCTGCTATGTATTGTTCTACGGTTTGCATGAGCCTGACGGACTGTTCGAGTCCAAAATTGTCCTTGAGCAATAGGCGTACTATGAGGGCATTCGTGTCTTTAGTGATATATTGACCATGGAGTTTAGGATTATTCAATATCGCCTTTTTGTCGCTTTGGTATTGGCTCGGATTATCACGATGTAGGTAGGGTATCGTGGTGAGCCCAAAGGGTGTTTTGACAGGATAAGACATGGTGGTCAGCGCATAAACGGCTTCTACATCCTGCCACTTTTTTGCCTTTTGGACAAATCGGTGGACATCTGCAAGATAGGTCGAATCAAAAATACTGTCTTTGGCTTCGAGTGCGATAAATAAAAATCCATCGTCCTTTTTAAAATCTTGAGCAAAGTTTTTATAAAACTCGAGTTCTTCATCTCCTTGAGGAAATAACTGCTCTAACTCGAAAGAGAAGTGTAGTTGATCGATTATCGACAGACTGGCAATCGCTAGGATGACCCACCCTGATATAAAACCAAGACGGGACTTGAGCATCTTTTTTATGAGCCATTCCATAGGCTTACAAAGGAATAAAAAAAATCCCACTTGATGATCACAAGCAGGATTTAGTAACTTATAGTTCTATTATAATAGTACTTAACTATTCTTTGATGACTTCAAAATCTACTTTGGCTTGAACATCCGGATGTAGATCCAGCGTAGCTGTATAGCTACCGAGGACTTTTATTTCTTCTTCGATGATTACTCGACGGCGTTCGATCTCGATATCAAACTGATCTTTAATCGCTTGCGCAAGTTGGACATTGGTTACCGATCCAAAGATTTTATCCGTAGTTCCTGTTTTTGCTCCGATTTTTAATACTTTACCTTCTAGTTGTTCGGCGATCTGTTTAAATTCGTCGATACGGGCCAAGCGATCAGCTTCTTCGCGTTGTTTGATAGCTTGGAGTTTTTGTTTATTGGTTGAGTTGGCGATTAAAGCCATTCCTTGAGGTATCAAATAATTGCGCCCGTATCCATTTTTGACAGTGACCAAGTCGTGTCGATATCCTAATCGGTCGATATCCTTGAGCAGTATGACTTCCATAATTATAATTTTATAACGATGATATAATTTATTTTAAAAGGTCTGTAACATAGGGCAGGATAGCCAGATGTCTGGCTCTTTTTACAGCACTGGCCACTTTGCGTTGATACTTGAGTGATGTACCTGTAATGCGTCGTGGTAAAAGTTTGCCCTGAGGATTGATAAACTGGAGCAAGAAATCTGCATCTTTATAATCAATGTATTTTATACCATATTTTTTGAATCGGCAGTACTTCTGTCTATTTTTACCGATATTGGGGTTGGTCAAGAATTTTATATCTTTATTGACAGCCATAAAATTTATGTTTTTAATAAGTTATGTAAAAAATTAAGGAGCTACTCTTCTTCAGAACTAGTCAGAGCAGCATCTGCAGCAACAGCTGTTTTGGCAGCATGTTCAGCTCTGGAAGCCTCTAATCGCGCTTTTTCCTCAGCTTCTTTTTCTTCTTTCTTCTTGACTTTTCCGATGAGTCCGGCACGTTTGTCTTGATTGTACTTGATTCCGAATTTATCAAGTTTTACGGTTAAGAATCGCATAATCCGCTCGTCACGACGTAGCGCTAACTCTACTTTGTTGATAAAGTCACTGCTTTGGTTTTCTACCTCGATACATCGATACATACCGGAAGTGCGCTTTTTGATCGGATAGGCTAACTGCCTTAGACCCATATTTTCGTTATGGACGATCTTACAACCTTCTTTGATGAGGTGCTTTTCATAGGTGCTTGCCGCATCTTCTATCTCTTCAGAAGACAAGACAGGGTCTATGATAAAAGTAATTTCATAATTCCGCATTGGATACATTTTTTATGCAGCCTATAGCCTTTGTTATCGCTTGACTATAAGCACGGTGAACAAATTTGGAGCGCAAAGGTATAATTATTTTCCAAATAGCACTAATAAGAGTGTATAAAATGTTTTTAATGTCATTTTTTGGCTTACAGTCCGGCATGCTTGCGCCGGGCGCAACTGCAGGGTATGGATTGGGCGTATTGTAGCTTATATGAAGTGTACTCTTGAACTGTTCCGGAAAAATTATATGATATTATGAAAAATTACTTATATGTAAACCATTAAAATAAAGATATTTATGGAATTTGCTTGTGTATCTCTACTGCAATGTTGACTCAAAAAAGTCCATCTAAATAAACATCCTCGACTATTTCAGGTAGTGTGATCTTTAGTTTTTGATCCTGCTCCATTTCTTTTTGAGCTGTCGAGATAGCATGGGGGTTTCTAGCCCAAGCTCTTCGCGCAATTCCGTTATTGACATCCCAAGACAGCATCAGTTTCAGCCTTCGATCAGCAGCAGCACTGCCATCTAATACCAAACCAAATCCTCCGTTGATGGCCTCTCCCCATCCGGTGCCGCCCCCATTATGTATTGATACCCAAGTAGCTCCTCTAAAGGCATCACCGATGACATTGTGTATGGCCATATCAGCGGTAAACATCGATCCATCGTAGATATTGGCTGTCTCTCGATACGGCGAGTCGGTACCACTTACATCATGGTGATCTCTTCCTAAAACGACAGGGGCTTTGAGTTCTCCATTGGCTATAGCCTGATTAAATGCTTGTGCTATGAGGATTCTGCCTCGAGCATCTGCGTACAAAATACGAGATTTGGAACCTACGATGGGTATGTTTTGGTTGGCTTGACGAATCCAGTTTAGATTGTCCGTGAGTTGTGGTTTGATCTCAGATGGAGCATCCAAAAGCATCCGCTCGATTACTTGCTCGGCTATGCTATCCGTTTTGTCGAGGTCGGATTTTTCTCCGGAAGTACATATCCACCTAAATGGTCCGAAGCCATAATCAAAACACATCGGCCCCATAATGTCTTCGACGTAGGATGGATATTTGTAGAGTTTTTTGTTTGGAGTCTTCCAGATATCGGCATCTGCATTGCCGGCTTCTTTTAAGAAGGCATTGCCATAATCCCAAAAATACATGCCGCGATCTGTCATTGTATTGATCGCGATGACGTGCCTTCTCAGTGTCTTTTGGACTGCACGTTTGAATGCCTTTCGGTCTTTTGCGAGTAGCTCTTGTGCCTCTTTGTAGCTATATCCTACGGGACAATAGCCCATATCATCAGCATTGTGCAGCGAGGTCTGATCAGAACCGAGGTCGATGCGTATGTCATGCTCGACCAAATGCTCCCATAGCTCTACTACATTACCACTATATACTAAACAGATGGCTTCTGCAGCAGACCTCGATTGTTCCATTTGTTCGATGAGTAGATCAAGTTGATCGTATACATTTTGTTTGGAGATATAGCCGTCAGCTATACGCTGTTCGATGGCTTTGGGATCCACTTCAGCGATGATGGTAACAGCACCGGTGATGCGTCCTGCGATAGACTGCGCACCGGACATCCCTCCGAGTCCCGAACTTACAAAAACTTTGGATCGAAGATCATTACCCAGCGATCGGAGTCTTCCTGCATTGAGTAGTGTGATTGTGGTTCCGTGCACTATCCCCTGTGGGCCTATGTACATAAAGGATCCTGCGGTCATCTGTCCGTACTGAGTGACCCCGAGAGCGTTGTATTTATTCCAGTCATCTTTGGAAGAGTAGTTGGGGATCATCATGCCGTTAGTGACTACCACTCTGGGAGCATCGCGATGTGAGGGAAATAAGCCTAGAGGATGTCCTGAATATAAGACGAGGGTTTGTTCTTCAGTCATCTCCGACAGGTATTTCATCACTAAACGATACTGTGCCCAATTTTGAAAAACAGCGCCATTGCCACCATAAGTGATCAGTTCGTGTGGATGCTTTGCTACCAAGGGGTCAAGATTATTTTGGATCATCAGCATGATGGCAGCTGCCTCAAGACAACGTGCCGGATATTCCTCGATGGGACGTGCATACATAGTATAGCTCGGCCTATAACGGTGCATATAGATACGACCGTAATTTTTGAGCTCCTCGGCAAATTCTTTACTTAGCCGCTCGTGTAAGTGTTTGGGGAAATACCGAAGTGCATTGCGTACGGCTAACTTCTTTTCTTCATAGCTCAGGATATGATCTATAATCCGACGTGGTGCATGACTGACCTTATCATCTCGTGTAGGCATTTCGGGCAATTCTTGCGGAATACCTTCTGCTATGAGCTTACGCAATGGATCAAGTGTTGATTTTTTATTGGACATATCTGAGCTTTCTATACAAGGACAAATATACTTTTTTTCGCAGCTCTCAGGGATTCGGATTGATTTTTTACACGGGAGATTATTGAGCCAAATCACCTCCGGACATTTTTGCAGACTAATCTTAAAATTGCATTAAATTTGTGTGCATGAAACTTTTGTGGTATTTATTGTTGGTGATATTTGTTACGTTTTCTTGTAAGGAGGGGGCAGAAGACTCTATCCCGAATGTGCGCAATGTGGACATAGAGACTCGGCTGATCCGCTTTGACCAAGAACTGATGAACTTAGATACCTTACATCTCCAAAGAGATCTCCAAAAACTATCCGATCGGTATCCCGCACTTTATCCTCTATATTTTGAACGAATTCTGAGGATAAACAATCCCGATGTACGCAATCATCAGTTTTTGCAAGAAATGGATTTGTTTTTGAAAGATCAAGGTGTGCGATACATGCTGCGTGCTATCGACTCTGTTTTTGGTGACTTTTCGTCTTTGGAAAAAGATTTTGAGCAGGCATTTAGATATCTAAAATATTATTTTCCTTCTCAGCAAGTGCCGGATGTTTACACACTCTTTTCAGAATATAGTATCTCCAACTTTATTTTTACAGATGAACAGGGCGAGGACGCTCTTGGAGTCGGACTTGATTTTTTTCTTGGGTCAGATTATCCATATCAACAGATTGTACCTAACAATACAGCCTTTTCCAGATACTTGACCAGATCATTTGATAAGGAACACCTTGTCAGAAAGTCCTTAGTGCCATGGATCGAAGACAAACTCCCTCGCCCCAAAATTAAGTTATTGGACAAGATGATTTACGAAGGCAAAAAATTATATATCCTCAAAAAATTATTGCCACATACCCCTGATTCGGTAATTTTTGTCTATTCGCAAAAAGACTTGGATTTTTGTCTGGAGAATGAAAAACAAATATGGTCTTTTTTTCTTGATGATGGTTTGATCTATTCGGTGGAGCCTTTTCAGATCAACAAGTATATCCATCCAGCACCCCATAGCTCCGGTATGCCTCAAGGTGCACCCGGACGTACCGGCAGTTTTATCGGATATCAGATCGTACGCCAATATATGCGTAGGCATCCGGATATTTCGCTTACAGAGCTTATCCATCAACAAGATGCGCAACAGCTCTTGGAAGCGTCCAAGTACAAGCCGCGTAACTAACTGCATAGCAGCTTTCTAAAAAAATCCAAAACTATATTTGGCTAAAGCCAATGAGGGGACGATTGCTGTCATATATTTATATAGAAATGTATAAAATATACAAATACGGTTTTTTTCTATTGTTTTTTTATTAGTTCAGTATTTAAATAATTATGTTTGGCTATGACTTCTAATAAACCTTTTATTTAATCGAGGATGTTTGTTCGTTTATTTGTGTGTGACTATTGTATTCAATAATCTCCAACTTTAGAACAATTATTAGTGCGTATTCTAGTAATTTCAGGCGAATATTTTGATCGAACAGCTTCACCAAAAAACACATTAAAATTATGAAAAAACTTGTAGGAACCGCAATGATTTTCCTTGCTGCTATGCTCAGCTTTACGCTATTTGCTCAGTCAAATTATTACTGGAGTGACGGCCAAAAACACCAACTTACTCCGGATTATGAGAACTATATTCTATTCGGAGATGAAGCAGCGATGACTTCACTTGAAGCACTGAAGACTTCGCTAGTTTCTGACCCTGCCATCCAAGATCTTGTGACCTTTAGAACTAAGGGCTTCGGGATTGTTCGACTCAGATCAAGTATTCCTTCGGACAAAATTATATCCACTCTCAAGTTGTCTAATAATGAAGGCGTACAAATAGCTCCTGCTGTACTATTAAAAGATGGTTTTAGAATGTGGCCTACACCCAAGGTGGTCTATAAACTCAAGAAAGAGACTGATCTTTTTGAGATAGAGGCTATCCTAAAAAAATACAAGAGTTATGCGGTTCCGGGGCTCAACGCCGTATATCGTACACGAGGCAATACTCTTCAGGATGTATATGCATTGTCCAATGCACTTTACGAAAGCGGATTGGTCGAGTTTGCACACCCGGACTTCTATGCACCTCCCACGCTGTACAATGATCCGTTATATCCTGAACAATTTCAAATGAACAATACCGGTCAGGTAATAGATGGAGTAGCCGGCATGAATGATATCGATATCGATGCACCCGAAGCCTGGGGTATCACTACGGGATCATCCGGAGTCAAGGTGGCAGTCATTGACGATGGGGTTGAAGACCACGAAGACCTTAAGGATAGCAATGGAAATTCTCGTATTGTAGGAGGATTTACTCCTGTAAATAATGGCAATGGAGCGCCAAATTCGAGTGGTGCTCATGGTGAGGCTGTAACCGGAATTATAGCTGCTTCACACAATAATCTGGGAGTTAAAGGAGTCGCTCCACTGGTGCAGCTCCTTACCGTCAATATCTTTCAAGGCGGAGAGACCACCCAAGACATCGCTGATGGTATCACTTGGGCCAAGGATAATGGAGCCGATGTCATGTCCAATTCTTGGGGGTACACATCTTGTACAGTCAGCTACTCCAACATTACCAATGCAATCGCCGACGCTACAAATAATGGTCGAGGGGGCAAGGGATGTGTCATCGTGTTTGCATCCGGCAATGGTTATAAATCATGTGTGGACTATCCTGCTAATCTCGATGATGTAGTAGCAGTCGGAGCAGTGACTAGTATCGGAAATCGATCCGATTATAGTAATTATGGCTCTGTTCTAGATATCGTCGCCCCCTCAAATGCGGCTCCCGGGGAAACCGGTGCCGGTGTAAGGACAACAGACCGTATGGGTGCTCCCGGATACAATAGCGGTAACTATACCTCGACTTTTGGAGGAACTTCTGCCGCATGTCCGGTGGTGTCAGGTGTTGCTGCTCTATTGATATCTCATGATGGTACGCTCACTGAACAACAAGTCAAAGACGCTATATACAATAATGCCGATGATATGGGTCCTGCAGGATTTGATAACGAATATGCCAATGGTCGCGTCAATGCGTATGCTGCTCTCAATGCACTAGGTGGAGGCGGTGCTACATGTAGTGATGGTATCCAGAATGGACAAGAGACCGGCGTTGATTGTGGAGGTCCGGACTGTCCCCCATGTTCTAGCGGTTGTACGGACAATGAAGTGACTTTGACGATTGTTCTAGACAATTATCCTGAAGAGACTTCTTGGGAGTTGAGAACGGATGGAGGTAGCTTAGTGAGTTCCGGAGGAACATACGGAAACCAAGCCGATGGATCTACCGTTACGGAAAATTTTTGCTTGGCAGATGGATGTTATACTTTTACGATCTTTGATAGTTATGGAGATGGAATTTGCTGTGCGTATGGCAATGGCTCTTATACCCTTTCGGAAGATGCCAACAGCAATGTATTAGCCTCGGGAGGCGCATTTGGGAGTTCAGAAGCTACAGATTTTTGCTTGGGAGGCTCCGGTGCAGATACTCAAGCTCCTACTACCCCCACTAACTTGACTGCTTCCAATACTACACAGACATCGACTGATCTCAATTGGTCAGCTTCCTCAGACAATGTCGGTGTCACAGGCTATAACATCTACGTAGATGGAGTATTAAATGGAACGAGCTCCAGTACCAATTACAATGTTTCCGGCCTTTCGGCAAATACCACTTATACGATGGCGGTATCTGCTTATGATGCTGCCGGCAATGCATCCGGTACCACATCTATCAATGTGACTACCCAATCCACAGGAGGTGGTGGATCTACAGTGATTTTTGCTGATTACTTTGAGACCGGATGGGATGGATGGATCGATGGAGGAAGTGATTGTTATCGCTATCGCGGATCCCGATCTTGGGAGGGGGATTATTCGATAAGAATTAGAGATAATTCCGGTACGCGCTCTGCTATGACTTCAAGTCCATATGATATCAGTTCTTACAGTTCTGTCGAAATCGAATTTTATTTTTACCCCAATAGTATGGAGTTTGGAGAAGATTTTTGGTTGAGATATCACGATGGTAGCGGATGGCAAACAGTTGCTACATATGCAAGTGGTACGAGTTTTAATAATAATTCGTTTTATGTAGCTACTGTGACACTGGATAATGCCAATTATAATTTTCCTACAAATGCCAAATTTCGATTCCAATGCGATGCCAGTAGTAATGCAGATCGTATTTATATAGATGCAGTGACACTTACAGGATATAATAATACCAACTTTGCATCATCAGAAAACCGAATCCGTAAGCTGCATGATTTCATTGAGCTGAGTGACTTGGGTACAGAGCAAGATATGATCCTTTCACCTAATCCGACATCATCTATTCTGCACATCCGTACAGAAGATGATATCCAACGCATCCAAATATTTGATGTCAGAGGCAGACAAGTCCTTAGAACTACCGCAACAGACTATATCCATGTCCAATCACTGAGCCCGGGCGTTTATTTTGTGAGAGTAACTACCGATGAAGAAGTGCTAGAAGATCGATTTGTAAAGCAATAGAAACAAGGATTCGGATCAGACTTTTATTATTACAGGGATCAATCTTACGATTGGTTCCTGTTTTTATTTATTTTTACGGCCTAGAACAGCAAAGGACCTCGCATAAAAAAACCGAATATTTATCAATCAACTAACCTCCGAATATAGGATTTCGTAATGTTAAGAATGAAGTAAGTCTTTTAAAGATGCATTTCATCCAAAAATATTTGAGTCTGCTATCTAAATTATGACTGCTCAAACTCTTAAACAACGATTATGCGTACTATCTTAGATTCTTTGGCCACTAAGTGGAAATCGAGTTTTGCCTCCAGGACTTTTCGGTGGAAATTATTGCTGATAGTCCTGCTGGCTATCGTGGAGACTACTTATTTGCGGCAGTTTATGTTTTATAACGAACAGCGCCCCGGAGTACAGATGGCTGATGTCTTATTGAGTTTTCTGCCAGCTGTTGATGTTTCTATACCCATTTTTTTGCTCTTATATCTCGGTATGGTGACTACGATTATATTGCTGATCGGAGACCCTCATCGCTTAATCAATCTGATACTTGCTTATGGTATCTTGTGCATACTACGCGGTATCACTCTCTATCTATTTCCTTTAGAGCCGCCTATATCTTATATTGCCCTAAAAGACCCTTTTTTGGACCAAATCTATAATGGACGCGTCTTGCTCAAGGATTTATTCTTTTCAGGTCATACGGCAAGTATTTTTATCTGTGCACTAGCTATTCCTAAGGCATATAAAAAATATATGTATGGAATTTCATTTCTAATAGCTATCCTATTGCTCTTTCAGCATATTCACTATACAATTGATGTGATCGCAGCGCCATTTTTTGCATATTTGAGTTTTGCCATCGTGCTTAATTTTGAGCGCAAATTCGGCTTTTATACATCAAAACAATTAACTTTACGCCAAGATTGAATCATAGCAGAGTTTTTTTTATGTACATCAAAAACATATTATCAGCAAGCGGACTTCCTGGACTTTATCGATTGGTCAATAATAGATCCAACGGTCTTATCCTCGAAAACATCTCAGATGGCAAAAAAATATTTGCTTCAGCTCGTCGCCATCAGTTTAGCCCATTGGAGTCCATCGGTATATACACTTATGAGGATACTATAGAACTATCCAAAGTACTAGAAACGATGCACCTGAAAAGCATCGAACAGCCTCCACCTTCTAAAAAGTCATCCGTACAAGAACTCACAGATTATTTTGCCCTGATAGTCCCGGATTATGATCGAGATATGGTCAAAATCGGTGATATCAAGCGATTGATCGGATGGTATCATGTACTCGTAGAGTCCAAATACCATCTAAAATCCGATGAAGAAGAATAAGGCGCTTATACGCGATCAGAGTGAGCTGTCAAAAGGCATAACAGTCTATTTGTTTTCCATCATAGATATAACGATCGCGTGCTCGATTGTATAAAAAGTCGCTCAATTTCAGTCCAAAATATATGTCTCCGCTATCCAATTGATTTTGACGCAAAAGTAAACTCCCCAGTCGATTCGTTCCGATAAAAAACGGACCAAAGCGGGCAGATATCCCCATAGAAAAGTCTTTCATATCCCACCAGCTCAAGGGGATTTGGATATTAAGTTTTTGATGTGCATATCGAGGAATGATAGCTAAAAACTTTGGACGACGAATACTTCGCTGAGATATAAGCAGTGGATAGATGAGCATCCCACTGATATAAAATGGAGCACGAGCTCCATAGTCCACCTGAGCAGATAGCGCTGTAGGCATAGCCATAAAAAAACTCTGAGATTGGAGAGAAGCACCCCTTTGGTCATAAACTACCGTATTGATCTCTTCTAAGAGAGGATCAGGGTCATCAAATGTACCCAAGTCACCGCTGACAACAGGGGCAGAGTCTTCAATTGCATACCCATGTACCTGAGTTCGCTGATCAAAGTGCACCCTACCGATGTCCAAAATCGATAGCCCAATCTTCCAATTGTAGTCATTGATATGCTCGCCCAAAAAAAATTGCATACCCAAATCGATACCCCAACCATATCCCAAGGGTTGGAATATGTCCCTACTCTCCTGATCACCAATCTGCCGATCGGCTACTGCCAGAGTAGCTTGCCCAAAAAATATCCGAATGCTGTCACCGGGCAATTTCTCCATCCTATTAGATTCCGTAGAGTTCAGGTGGATTGCCTCTTGACCATGTAGCCGCTGGAGTGTAATACCTAGATCTACATGTGGTTCTCCCAGATCAATCGACCGAGCATAAGAGAGATTCCAAGATGTCCATATCATCCCGCTGCCTGTAAAATCTCCAGGTTCAAAAGCCTCATAAACCGGTCTGCGTTCGTAGGCGGGTTTTCCAAAAACTGTCGGAAAATCATCTGTATATAGATCCGCTCTAACCCGATAGCTCAAGCCAATCGTCTGCTGATCTATACGTAAAAGGAATGAAGGCAACTCTAGTCCTGCTCCCATAAATCCAAAATAATCCGAGTCCAAGTCATAGTAATCCAGTACCGCATCTGCTCCCGTACTACTCTCAGGATCTCGCTCAGCAAAGCTTCGGGCAGACAAAAGACTGATGAGTGAGCTATTCTCTAAAAATGCATAATTATTAGAAAATTCCAATCCACCCGATATGAGGTTGATCTCCCATTGATTTACTACACTAGCAGGTATAGCCGGATTTACAAACACTGAAGAGCTCGCATAAAAATTATCTACCCACAATCCCACCGGTACTTGGGCGTACACCGAAATCAAAAGATTCCAAAAAAACCATATTACCATTGATCCCCTCAAAACTATTTTTTTGTTGGCTCAAAAATAGACCAAATGTCTCATGCTATAATAAATCTACTAATCCAATGAGCTCAAGCGGTCAATTATATGTATTAAACGGAAAAAGCAGACTGCTTCGTCTGATGGCTTAAAATATCACCCCAAAAAACGATAAGCAAAGAGTAAACTCAAAATCCCAATCACAAAACCCACCAATACCTCTTTGCTCGTATGCGCTTTGAGATAAAGTCGGCTGCTCATCACTGCACCGGCAACTATCAGCATCGCAGGAATCCACTGATTGAGATGCATGGCTATGCTTCCCAATATAGGCATATCTACCAAAAAATATCCATAACTGTATCTATATCTCACAAGAAGGGCAAAAGCAAACATGGCTCCCATACCTGCCGAATGCACACTAACCTTTTCAAATATATTGATAAAAAAACAACCAAACAATGCTATGATGGCAGCTAATAGACAGATGTTAAATATCATAGGGATGTCTCCTTGATTTTTTAAATTAATAAATAACCACAGATACAAAATAGCCGTAATGATAAATGGTCCGGTTCGGTTCTGTCTGTCCTTGATTTGGATCGAGTCGATCATGCCCAGTAAGCGCATCAGAATGATGG
>JAJRUR010000266.1 GCA_024277695.1 Bacteroidota bacterium
CGACCCTGAAACTCAAGTCGTCCTCCCACGCATAAAAAATGACTTCTTAGATCTTCTAGTACACTCCGCACAGCAAAACCTGCATACTGTTCCCATCGATATCGACCCTCGATTCCTTAGCAATGTCGTATTGGCTTCTCAAGGTTATCCCGCCGCCTACACAAAAAACAAAATAATCAGTTTACCTACTCCTCCCCACCCTGATACCATCATCATCCATGCAGGCACCAAAATGGATGAAAATCAGTTACGGACTCAAGGAGGTCGAGTACTCAGCTGCTGTGCCTTTGGAGATAATCTAAATGCATCTCTGCGTGCAAGCCAAAAATTGGCTAATTCCATCGCCTTTGAAGGCAAGTATTTCCGAAAGGACATAGGACAAGATTTATTGGACTAGATACATGAAAGACAAATCTATATATCGCACCGTCCTAAAAATCAAGCTCGATGCCCTGACCCACAATCTCAACTGCTACAGACAAGCCCTCCTCCCATCGACACGCATCATGGCCATGGTCAAGGCCGATGCTTATGGCAGTGGACTCCTCCCAATATCTCGGCACCTCGCTTCCCAAGGTATAGACTATCTGGGTGTGGCTTATATCGATGAAGGAATCCAACTTCGAAATGCCGACATCGACACCCCCATCCAAGTATTTGTCCCCGATATGCTAGCTTACAAAACAGCATTTCGACATAATCTCGAACTATCTATCAACTCACTTGATGACCTAAATATTCTGGCTGTATGCTCTGCTGACCAAAAACTACAATGCCCTGTACATATCAATCTCGATACCGGAATGCATAGACTGGGTATCACTCCTCAAGAAATACCCGAACTCCTCAACCTACTAGACCATAACCGATCCATCCGTGTGATCAGCCTGTTTAGCCACCTCGCCGCTGCCGACCATCCTGAAATGGATGATTACACACAAGAACAAATTAGCCGTTTTGAGATGATGACCCAAAACATCTCTTCTTCGCTTCCGCAAAAGCCATGGCGACATCTCCTCAACTCTGCAGGCATCCGACGATTTCATACCTCACAATACGATATGGTCAGAATCGGTATAGGACTGTATGGAGTCCACGATATACCTGTCCACGGCAGACTACTCCTACCGGTACACAGCCTACAGACACACATCATCGCCCTGAGAAATATCCAAACCGGCCAAAGCGTAGGCTACTCCAGAAAATGGTACGCTCAGCGTCCCTCCATTATTGCTACCATTCCACTCGGATATGCCGACGGAATTTTTAGACAGTCCGGCATACAAGGCGCACAGGTCAAAATCAATGACTCCACAGTCCCAATCATCGGACTAGTCAGTATGGATACCGCCATGCTGGATGTCTCTGATCTCCATAATGTACAGCTAGGCCAACCGGTACAGGTCTTTGGTCAAGAACACCCGATTTCTCTTTTGGCTCAAGCCAATAAAACCATCCCCTACGAAATACTCAGCCGTATATCATCACGAGCACACCGAATCTACCAAAAAACGCAATAAATACAAATAATTCGTACTTTTGCACGTTATTAGCACCGAAGCCATTTTTTGCATTGGTTTCAATACTTTGAACTCATAAAAAAACTCAAAATATAATTAAAATGTTCAAAAATATAATGTGCATCACCCTGCTCATCGCTGGGCTACTTACCGAGATAAGTGCCCAGCACGGCGATGAAGTACTTTTTAGTGTAAATGGACAGCCCGTCACCATCTCCGAGTTTGATTATATCTATAGCAAAAACAATAGTGACGATGCTAAGTACAGCGAACAATCATTGAGAGACTATCTAAATCTCTATATCAACTTCAAACTCAAAGTAGAGGCTGCAAGAGCGATGGGACTCGATACGATACCCAAACTCCGCGCCGAGCTCAAAGGCTACCAAAAACAGCTCGCTGACAGCTATTTGATGGATAAAAAAATCAAAGAGGATATCCTCAAAGAAGCCTACAAACGCAGTCTCAAAGATGTCAATATTAGTCATATCCTCGTACGACTAGGCAAAAACTTTTTTAACAAGGATACTATCGGACCCTACAAGCGTATCATGACCATAAAAAAACAAATAGATTCGGGTCAGATCAGTTTTGAAGAGGCTGTAAAAAAATACTCCGAAGACAAAAATTCGCGAGACCGTGCCGGAAACATCGGATATATAAATGCCGTCCTCCCCAAAGGATTTTATGACTTCGAAACAGTAGTATATTCTACACCCGTCGGTCAACTTTCTGATCCCGTTCGCTCCAATCTGGGTTACCACATCATTCAAGTCAATGATATAAGACCGGCACGCGGCAAAATGGAAGCTGCGCATATCCTTATTCGTCGGCCAAAAAATGAAGCTGAATATCCGGCAGCCAAAACAAAAGCCTTCAATATCTATAAACAACTAAAAAAAGGACTCCCTTGGGATGAAGCCGTACAAAAATACTCTGAAGACAAAGCTACTCTCACTACCAATGGCAGTCTGGGAGTCTTTGGTATAGGAAAGTTAGATCCCAAATTTGAAGACGCAGCCTTTGCTTTGAAAAAGGATATGGACATTTCAGAACCCATCGAAACCAGATATGGATGGCATATCATCCGACGCATAGCAAAAAAACAATTTCCCGACTACAAACAAGCCAAAGTCATATTAGACAATAAACTCAAAAATGACGAGCGAATCCTTCGTGCCAAACAAGTAGTCATCAACCAAATCAAAGAGCAAACCAAAATCATCGAAAACCAAGATGTGTACCGTCAAATGCTCCGAGACATGGACTCGAGTTTCTATACTTATGGTTGGAAAGGAATGCCCAAATTAAAAAAACAAATACTCCTCTCTATCGGAGATATGCAGTTATATACTACGGACTTTATTAGCTACCTAAAAAAACAACGCGGCAAAAGAATCCGAACCAAAAAATATAGAGATGATGACATTGCCCTCCGAAAATTATACAACAATTACTTTGAAGAACAGCTCCTCAATTTTGAAAAAAATCGACTCGCCGAACAGCATCCGGACTTCAAAGCACTGCTAAGAGAATACGACGAAGGCATCCTATTATTCGAAGCTACAAAAAGAAAAATTTGGGATTTTGCCTCCAAAGACAGTATCGGACTCGTAAACTTTTTTAACAGCCACAGAAATAACTATAGATGGAATGAACGCATCGAATATACCAAATATGAAATCGATACCTCCAACGCCAGACTCGTCAAAAAAATCAGAAAATATGCAAAAAAACACAACGCCGTCGATGTGTACAAAAAATACAGCCTCGGCAAAGAACTCCTAAAGTACATAACACTTGTCAAAGAGCGTAGCCCAAAAATGCCCAAAGCGCTCCAAAAAGCTCAAGCCGGAAAAGTAACTAAACCACAGTACGACAAAAAAAATAATCTATATACATTTTATAAAATAGAAAAAACCCTAAAACCCACTCTAAAAGAACTCGACGAAGCAAGAGGGTTTATAATCGCTGATTATCAAGATCATCTAGAACAACAATGGCTCACCGATCTCAAAAAACAATACAAAGTGACAATAAACGAAGATGTATTCCGAAGCCTAATCAAATAGTTTGACTACCACCAAATGGCAATTTATAACTTCTATCAATATAATTTATTTTTTTGTATCTAATGTCCCACAGCTTAAGTAACTGCAACTGATGATATCCAACAAGCTTTTTTGGACTTTTTATTTAGCCTTGATGGTGTCCGTCTTGACGACACTCCAAGGATGTCAATCCGAAGCAAAACACAAGGCGAACCATCCGGATGAACGCATATTGGCTCAAGTAGATCAGCTAAAACTCCTACACAAAGATTTGATCAAAATGCTTCCTCAAGAATTGAATGGACAAGATAGTATCGCATATCTCAGAAGTCTTACCGAACGTTGGGTGCGCGATGAAATCATGATAATCGAAGCTGAAAAACGATTAGCCCAAACTTTGAACATTGATCAACTGATCGAAGAATACAAAAAATCACTCCTTCTACACCAATTCGAAAACAAACTCATTTCGCAATACCTTGATACGGTCATCCACGAAATAGAACTCAACGAATACTACGAAAAAAACAAAGATTCTTACATACTCTCTGAACCCATTGCACGACTTTTCTTCGTAAAAATCAATAGAAATAACGAACAAATAGATAAAATAAAAGATCTATTAAAAAAACAAACACCAGGATTTGTTGACACCCTTAAAGCAATCTGCGATGCCTCAGCACAGAACTATATCCTAGATGATATCTCTTGGTTTACTATCCAACAGATTAGCGAGTTATGGCCGGACAACCACCCTAAATTACATACCTGGAAAAAAAACAAACTCACTACTCAAACTATTGGTGACTACACATATATCACATATCTACTCGACTTGCTCAAGACCAATGAGACAGCACCTCTCGAATATGTACGACTACAAGTCGAAAAAATAATGCTCCAAAAAAGAAAAATAAAATTTATCGAAAGTATAAAAAAACAAATCTACCAAGAAGCATTAAAATCTCAACGGATCAAAATATATATCTAAATACACCGCACACAAAAATAATAAATATCTTTATGGTCAATTACTCAAAATACATCAGCATCTGTCTCTTCTTATTCTTTTGCGGCAAGCTTCTGTCTCAAAACCAATTGCTCGTTTTGGACAAAATCGCTGCCAAAGTAGGATCAGAACTCATTCTAGTATCCGATATCGAAGAACAATATGACTACCTCCAAGAAAGACAAGCTTATAATGACCCCCAAGCCCGTTGTGTTATCCTTCAAAATATCATGGCCCAAAAGCTCCTCGTCGCACAGGCCAAACTCGATAGTATCGAAGTCGGTGACCAAGAAGTAGAGGCTCAGTTAGATGCCCGAATCAATCATACACTCCAACTGATGAATAATGATGTCAGTATGTTTGAAGAGTATTATGGACAGACCATCAACCAAGTTAGAGAACAGTTTAGAGAAGACTTAAAAAGTCAGATGCTCGCAGAACGTATGCGCAGCACCATACTCGCTGATATCAACACTACACCTAGTGATGTCAAACGCTTTTTTAATCAAATACCCTTCGACAGCTTGCCTTACTTTAATTCTGAAGTCGAAGTAGGCGAAATCCTTTATTACCCCCAAATCAACCAAGTTGAACGCGACAAAACACGAGAAAAGGCCATTGCACTACGGGCTAGAATCATCGACGGCGGCGAAGATTTTGCAGAACTCGCAAAAATCTATTCGGATGACCCCGGATCAGCCAGAGTCGGTGGTGACCTGGGCTGGGTAAAGCGAGGTACCTTTGTCCCCGAATTTGATGCCGTAGTCTTTAACCTCGGAGAAGGTGAAATATCCACTCCCGCTGAAACCGAATTTGGATTTCATATCATACAACTAATCGAACGTCGCGGAAACTCCATTCACGCTAGACATATTTTGCTCAAGCCAAAAATAACCGATGAAGACTTCGAGCTCGCAAGAAAAAAATTGATGGATATCAGGCAGCTCATCTTGTCCGATAGTATTACTTTCGAACAGGCAGTACGCAGATACTCCGACAAAAAACAGCAGAGTTATAATAATGGAGGTCGTATGATCAACCCCAATACCGGAAATACTTTTTTTGAAGTCAATGAGCTCGATCCGGATATCTATTTGGCTACCGATACCATGCAAATCAACGAAATCTCCCAACCGATTATCTTTACAGATCCCCGTGGCGAACGCTTCTATCGTATGATCTATTTATTTTCCAGAACAGACCCGCATCGAGCAGATCTCAAACAAGACTTTTCCAAAATAAAAAGAGCAGCCACAGAATCCAAAAAAGGTATGCATTTTGAAAAATGGATGAGAGACAAAATCCAATCCACTTTTGTCTATGTAGATGCAATGTACAACCACTGCCCTAATGTCCAATTATGGAATCGAACAGAAGAGTAGTCCAAAATCATAATGCATCATCAGATTTTCAATAAAGTAACAGGACATTCGAACTATGATATCATCGTCAAATAATTGAAGAATTGTATAAAAAATACTCCGTACTAGTACCCAACTAGCCTACTACATCAACATGCCCAACACTAAATAGATCAGAGCAGCAATTGCTCCCGTCAGTAAGGCATAGGGCAATTGTGTTTTGACGTGATCGATATGATCCGTAGCACTTGCCATCGAGGCAATAATCGTCGTGTCGGATATCGGCGAACAGTGATCACCAAATACTCCACCACCCAATACAGCAGCAATCGTCATCACTTCATGCGCTCCCAAACCTTGAGCCATAGGTATAGCGATAGCTAACATAATCCCAAATGTACCCCAAGAAGTACCGGTCGAAAATGCGATAAATGCACTGGTCACAAAGACCATAAAAGGTACTAAACCCGGTGACAACCAGTTGCGTGTAATCTCTGCTACATATTGCCCCGTATTCAATTCCTTACATACCGCATTGATCGCAAATGCCATCAACATCAATAAGGCCAGAGGCATCAAACCTGATATGCCCTTTATGCACAGATCTACCAATTCGTTGAGTTTAAAAATTCCTTGCAAACGATAAGACAATCCCGAGACCAAAATAGCGACAATGACAGAAACCAATACTGATGTAGATCCCGATCCTTGACCGATGGCATGAAAAATCTTGGCCATTGTACCGGAAACATCCGCTGTCGTAGCCCATCCGGTATAAGCCAACATGACCGGCATCATCAATACCATCAGAGCTATGGGCAAAATCATATTATGCATCTTAGGAGTGACACCGGTTTTGGTCTGCACTGAGGTAAGCTCCTCAGAAACCATAGGAGTAGCATCATCCCACAGTAGCTTTCCGGTAGCCGTCCGTGCTTCAGCCTTTTTCATAGGACCAAAATCACGATTTGTCATAATGATATAAAATACCAGCATCAATGCCAGAATAGGATAAAAATTGAATAGAATACTCTTCATCAATACGCCGAATGGTGCATCATAACCTTGAACCAACAAAAGACCCATAATAAATGCCCCCCAAGCATTGAACGGAATCAATATGCACACAGGAGCCGAGCTGCTATCCGCTATGTA
>JAJRUR010000267.1 GCA_024277695.1 Bacteroidota bacterium
AAGAACTACGATTATTATCAATTCAAGCATAAAGTGTTTTAGCATGCTTTAAAAAAGAATGTATATACTTCGCTCCAAATGGTCAGCTACTTTGCAAGACTTTTATGGGCCAATATTCGTTTTATGAGCATAACAAAAGCCTATCAGAAAAGTAACACCCTGGACAAAAATCGTTATATTTGAAACAAAGATAGCTTGAATACTTGATGCTTTTGTACTTTTGATGACTAAATTATTTATCTATTATGAAGATGACCGCCGGCCAAATAGCTACTATTATAGAGGGTAGAATCGATGGAGATACCGAAAGACAGGTCGTGGGACCGGCAAAAATTGAAGAAGCCAATAAGCACCACATTAGTTTTTTGGCCAATCTTAAATATGAGGAGTACGCCTACCAAAACCAACCGGGCATACTGATCGTTTCGGATGATTTTGAGGCCAAAAAACCACTAGATACGACCTTGATCAGAGTAGAATCGGTCTATCTTTCCGTCCAAAAATTATTAAAAATGTTTGCTGCCGAAAGAGTACATGACGGCAGAGTTGACGCTTCTGCTCAACTACACCAAGATGTACAAATCGGCGAGCACGTAAGCATCGGGGCCTATACCGTCATCGATCAAAATGTGATTTTGGGAGAAGGAGTAAACATTCATCCACATGTACACATAGCCCAAAATGTCAAAATAGGCCCGAGAACCACTATCCATTCAGGTGTACGCATCTATCCCGATACGGTCATCGGTTCGGACTGTATCATCCACTCCAATAGTGTCATCGGTAGTGACGGATTTGGATTTGCAAAAAACGAAGAAGGTTTTTTTGACAAAATAGAGCATATAGGCAATGTGGTTATAGGTGATCACGTAGAGATCGGTGCCAATACCACCATCGACCGTGCTGTGATGGGATCTACTATCATCGGCTCTTATGTCAAACTCGACAACCTGATCCAAATAGCCCATAATGTAGAAATCGGTGAATCTACAGCCATAGCCTCACAGACAGGTATAGCCGGCAGTACCAAAATTGGAGCCCATTGTCTCATCGGGGGTCAAGTCGCCATCATAGGACACATCCGTATAGCTGATGGTGTACAACTCGCTGCCAAAACCGGTGTCGCCCAAAATATCACCAAACCCCATTCAAAATGGGCAGGCTCCCCTGCCGTACCCAGCACACAATTTATACGCAGCCACTTGATGCTCCATAAACTCAAAGCACTCTGGACAGATGTATCCAAAATAAAAAAACAACTCAAAACAAAGTAAGGGTCCGAGCAACTGATGTTTTTTGCTCAACTAGATGCACAAAGATCAAACTTGTCCAAAACTAATTGTTTTTATAATATCTTCAATTTCCAATCTCGATTATCTTTGTGACATATATCCACATCGTATGACGCAGAAAACGATACAAAATGAGATTCGGCTCGAAGGTACCGGGCTCCATACCGGCAAATATACCAAGGTAAATATCAAACCTGCCGAGATCAACCACGGAATCAAGTTTGTCCGAATTGATCAACAAGATGCCAAAGCTATCTCAGCAGATATAACGCAAGTGACGAGAACTGAACGCAGCACCACCATCGGCCCTCCGGATGCATCTGTCTCCACGATTGAGCATCTGATGGCATCTCTCTATGGGCTCGGAATCACCAATCTACTTATAGAGATCGACGGACCTGAACTCCCGATATTTGATGGTAGCGCTCATACATATATCGAAGCGGTGCATGCGGCAGGGATCGTAGATCAAGAACTTTATATCGATGTCTTCGAAGTACAGGAACCATTCCAATACTATCACGAAGCTACAGATACAGAGTTCAGCGTTCTGCCTGCAGATCATCTCGAAATCACCTCGATGATCGACTTCAACTCCAAGGTATTGGGTATGCAATACGCTCAGCTCAAAGGTATCGAAAATTTTGAGCAAGAGCTCGGAAGAGCACGAACCTTTGTATTTTTTAAAGAGATCGAACGCCTCTATGACAACAATCTCATCAAAGGCGGTGATCTGGACAATTCTATTGTAATCGTAGAACAAGAAGTAACCGACGAGCAACTCGAACGCCTTGCGATCAAATTAAATCGTCCCAAGTTAGCCATCGACTCCACCGGAATACTCAATAGTACCGCCCTGCGATACGAAAACGAACCCGCACGACACAAACTCATGGATTTTTTGGGTGATTTGAGCCTATTGGGTAAGCCTATCAAAGCAAAAATATCCGTCACCAAGCCCGGCCACGCTGCTAATGTAGCATTTACCAAAATACTCAAAGAAAAATACATCAAACAGCGCAAGCTCAAAGGCAAACCGATCTACGACCCGACAAAAGAACCCATTTATGATTTGGAGGGTATCAAAAAACTACTACCCCACCGCTACCCTTTTCTACTCATCGATAAGATTATCGATCTGATGGACAATGGTGCTGTAGGTATAAAAAACATTACAGGAAATGAAGCCTTCTTTCAGGGACACTTCCCCGGAAATCCGGTGATGCCCGGTGTGCTCCAGATAGAAGCTGCAGCTCAAGTGGGTGGTATATTTGTACTAAATCAAGTCGAAGACCCCGAAAACTACAATACCTACTTCCTCAAAATCAATGATGTAAAATTTAAACGCATCGTCAGACCTGGAGACACCTTGATCATCAAAGTCGAACTACTCTCTCCCATTCGGAGAGGCTTATGCCATATGGGAGCCACACTTTATGTAGGTGATCACTTAGTATCCGAAGGCACACTCGTAGCACAAGTAGCCAAAGCTGAGTGAATCCATAGATCAAAGTAATACCTGCTATTTCACCTTTCGCTGGGCAACGAAGGATTGTTTCGGCTACCCTAATATTTCATAAACAAAAAATACCTGCCGGTGGATCCATCTGCCAACTGAAGTACATAACTGCCTTGGCTCAAATTGGACAGGTTGATAATAGAACCATTCGTCCTGCCACGGAGGATACTTTTTAGCTGTAGATCAAAGATTTGAAACCTTATGTCCGATTTTAAGCCTCGAATATACAGCTGATCGGCACAAGGGTTGGGGTATAAATAGATGTGCTCCTTTGGTCTATTGCGGATAGATGAAATGACCTCCCTCTCATAGGCACCGATGTCATAGCCCTCTCCGGATGGCCGCCTCAATCCCAAAAGATCATCCATCACTACCACCTCCACCAAATCTGTCCCTGTATCAATCGCCGGTGAGTTCTCAGAGAGTTGGAAGTCCTTGGCATCAAAATCTAAAAATACATTGGTCGGATCGGTCAATAATATGCTATGCATATCCAAACCCATCGACCGCCATTGATCGAGTCCTATACTACTACCATCACCGGAGGCACTCATTTTATCTTGGAGCAAGTTATAATCACTCTTTAGACCGGATATATCCGATACGGCTATACATCCTCTCCAACTATGCGCATT
>JAJRUR010000268.1 GCA_024277695.1 Bacteroidota bacterium
ATTTTAATTATTTTTGTACAACAAAATCACCAAGAGAGAAGTTATTTTGTATAATATGCATTGGACTCAGATATATATCTTGCCTTTATTGCTCGGTGTGGCTTTTTTGTCAAGTTGCCGTAAGAATCCACCGGTTGATGACGCCGGTGATCTGAGCAAAATTGCATACCAACCGGTCAGTTATGAGGTAGAAATTCCGGAAATATATAAAAGTCTTGGACTGGAGATACCAATAGACAACCCGATAACCGTTGAGGGACTAGACTTGGGGCATAAACTTTTTTTTGATCCGATTCTATCAGTAGATAGTACAGTAAGTTGTGCGAGTTGTCACCTACCTCGTGGAGCTTTAACCGACAATCTACCGCAAAGTTTTGGAGTAGAAAACAAATTGGGTAGGCGTTCGGCCATGAGTTTGCTCAATGTCGGTTTTTTCAAAAATGGATTGTTTTGGGACGGACGAGCAGAAAATCTGGAAGCACAAGCACTCATCCCAATTCAAGATCCGGTGGAGATGGCGCATAGCCTCGTAGGAGTAGAAACTGCTCTACGTACTCATAAAGAATATCCGGCTGCATTCAGAAGAGCTTTTGGGATCGATCATATTGATCAGATCAATGCCTCCCTTGTCGCCAAAGCTCTCGCCCAATACCAACGAACACTCATCTCCGGTGGTCAAGCCAAATTTGATCGCTTCCTCCGCAACGAATATTTATTTACAGACGAAGAACAAAACGGATTTGATATGTTTTTTGATGCCAATCCTGATATTCCTGATGCCGAATGTGCCCACTGCCACCCTTCACCACTTTTTACTTCCAACCAATATATTAATAACGGACTTGATACCGTCAGTTCCTTAGAAGACTTTGAGGATCAGGGACGTGGAGCAGTAAGCAACAAACGCATCGACAATGGACGTTTTAGAGTTCCCACTTTGCGCAACATAGAATTTTCAGCACCCTACATGCATGACGGACGTTTTGCAACACTGGATGAAGTACTTGATCACTACAATCACGGTGGCTTCCCTGCAGATAATATCGATGCCAATATGAGAGCCATTCAACTCTCCGAAGAAGAAAAACAGGACTTGATTAGCTTTCTAAAAACCCTCACGGATACATCCTATTACCAAAATCCTCTCTTTTTTAGTCCATTTTGATGGCGTACAATATCAAAAAATAGTCGCTGTTCCGGAAGCGTGTGATGAGACTGCTTCGTCGTCCCTCCTCGATAATCCGAGATGTCTAAATCGAGGATCACAAGCGCATAAGCTGTCAAGCGCATAAGCTGTCAAGCACATAAGCGAGTAACGACGCTTGTCCCCCTCTGGAGGGGGCTAGGGGGAGGACTCTGTTTGCTGATCCTTTGCGGTGAGAACAGCTCCACATGATAAGACTGCTTCGTCGTCCCTCCTCGTAGTGACGGTGTCCCCCTCTGGAGGGGGCTAGGGGGAGGACAACCCCTTTGTGACTATAAAACCAAATAAATCACCATATCCAGTGCTCAAAAACAAATAGTATTCTTATCAATACCTTTTAATCTCTTATAACAGAATTAAATTTTGTTTTAGATTTTATTAGCACCAATGTTGTGACAGTTGTACACAAAATAAATTAAAAAAATATGTTAAAAATTTGGAAATTGATATATATATATTATATATATGCTCCATTATCAAAAATTCTGCCCGTCCGAACACACTACACCGACACGGCCGGACAGCTTGCCAAAAGCTACTTTGATACGCTTTTGGCAAAATATGAAAGGGGGTAGGCATCATGAGCAAGGACGGTTGGATGGATGATAGCGGGAGGATCCGTAACGCCAATATGCTCTTGCGATCTTGTAGTACGGGCTGACTCCTAAAAAAGTTGTGAGTGCACCTAGGTTTTTAAATCTGAATTATTATGAAATACATTCCGTATATACTATTTACAGTTTCCTTATGCTTAATTAGCTCTTGTGGTTTTGAAACAAATGACAATACGCATTCTGCAACAACAAACCAATACACTCAACTTAGCCTTCGAACTGACTATAAAACATATAAAATGAAGGACTATGGTGACTACTATGCCTTTTTTGAGAAAACAACCGGGGACTTTTATTTTTGCTTTGAATGCAACTCAAATCTGCTGCTTGATGAGATTATTTTTGATGGAATAATAACATACAGTCATGAGGGATATATAAGAGTTCAGGATAAACAAGGAAATTTTGACATTGTTTTTTATGCTCCACACCCTAATAGAATAATTGATGAATCATCATTTGATAGTTCTACTGTAAAACACCTAATGAACTACGTTGGCAGAAGTAGTAATGTAGTGGATGATTTCTTCGACGATCCTACATTTTCTTGGGTGCCTGACAATCCGGAAGATTTGAAACCATCGTGCGAATGTGTAGATATTACTTCATCACCATGTGGGGATAATGGACATGGAGACGGAGTAGATGGTTGTGATGTCGGTGGTGAAGGATCAACAGGATGTGGGGTGACTTCCGGAGCTACCGGTTTTGGCACAGGTGCTACAAATGGATGTAATATTAGTTGTGATTCCGGTTATTACGCCTGTTGTAATTACTAGTGCTTCAGTCTTCATCACATAGTCATGCACTTTCACTAGTTCAAAATAGTGGCGCGAGGAATTGCCTAAAACTTCATAATCGTATTACGAGGAAATCTTCGATATAGTTCTTTTATCTATTGCTGGGATGCTGTACAGGCAGACTGTTGCGCCATACAGCGCTCCTCGCAATGTCGTAAGCGTACTATCAATGGGGTCACACAATACACAAAGGTATAACACGCGCTACCACCTATGAAAACTTTGTATGGCCACTACAGTTCAGCAGCAGCCATATTATCATCGAACGATGACCAATTTTCTGAATCGTATCTGATGAGCTGTTTTGATACGATATGTATAAACTCCAGCAGCTAATTTGGGTAAGAGTATTTGAATATCTCCCCTAGCCTCTTGATGTACAACGGCCTTACCGCTAGGGTCAAAAAGACTAAATTTATAATCTCCCTCATAGCTGGTAAGAACATTTAACTGACCGGTACTTTGGTCATAAGGATTAGGAGCCACAACAAATGTCTCAGCAAGTCCTCGGATCATGACTTGTTGGATATCCGAATAGCTATACTGACCATCCACATCTACTTGCTTCAATCGATAGTAGTTGATAGATCGTAAAGGTTTGAAGTCCATCAGTGTGTATTTTTGCAGTTCAACACTATTTCCATTTTTTGTTGGAACTGAACCGATAGACTCGAAGTGGATACCGTCTTTGCTTCTTTCGATTTCAAAATAACTGTTATTATATTCTCTAGTGGTAGTCCAACTGAGTTTTACAGCATTTTGGTCCGAAATAGCTTCTGCAGAAAAGCTCAAAAGCTCTATCGGCAAGGCGGTACCCTGCACGATTGTAAACTGGCTAAAAGATGTGATACCATTGCCGGTGCTAAAAGTAATAAAGTTAGATCCGGATTGGTCTGCTTTATCCTGTACTGTACCCCAAGTGTCGCCGTCGTCGTTGCTCAATCGCTTGTACATTTCATATTGGTTAGCCGGGGTCAAAATACCGGTGAGTCCTCCAAACTTTATACTTGTCAGTTCGTCAAAAGTACTATTGGTACCATAATTTCTTATCACCCAGTATCCCAAATCCGGTACTTGCGGGCTACCTGCCGGTTTATCCGGGTTAGCTTTTGTCAGTCTCGATACGATCAGGTCACCATTGGGGTAGGCTGCTGCTCCCTGCGGAAAAGTCAAATCTACCTCGGTGTTCAAAAAATTATAGGTGCCCCCCGCAGTGACAGCTAGTCTGTCACTTACACCACCGGCAAAAGGTCCGGTGGATTGTACCCGAACAGCACTACCATTGAGTACAGCATGACGGTTACCCGCGCGATCCATCACAATACCGCTTGGATTGTTCCATTGATAGTAATGTACCAAATCCGGATCATTTTGCGGATATTTGGTCAAGTGCATCTGCTCTCTGATTTCGTCCGTAGTCATGGCTTTTTTGTATATGGCTACTTCATCCATGATACCTTCAAAATTTCTCGACCAAAAATAACTACTGGCAGCTCCCAAACGAATGGTTGCTGTCTTATAATCAGCATTTCCATGAGTACCGTTATGACTGGCTGGCATACCATTGACGTAGAGAGTTACTACATTCTGGGTTTTGACCAAAGCCACATGATTCCAAACATTGGGCTCTACGTGCAAGCCGCTATTCCATTGCCAATAAGATGTCCCCGGCCAGTGAAACCCTAAATTATTATTGTTTCCTCTAAAATTCAATCCCCAGTGACTACCTGATGCTTCTCTTCCAAATATAATACCGTCATAGTCATCCTGAATTCCATTGGTTTTTATCCAAGCCATCAAAGTGATATCACTATCATCTGCTATATCAAAGCCATCGACACTAGTGAAATCAGATGTGGCAGCTCCCTCCACTGCAAAACCGGGTACCTCTTCAGGAGAACATTCTGTACCTACGGTGATATCTATTTGACTTTGGAAGCTACCGTTAGATGTGGTGATGGTCATAGTAGCTGTATAAGGGCCCCCAACGGGATACATAACTTTTGGATTACGAACATTCGTTGCACTCACATATGTGGCACCCGGAAATGACCATGACCAGCTGGGATTACCTTGATAAATCGAAAAGTCGTCAAAGTAAAAGGTATCTCTAGCGCAGCTTCCATCCTTGGTATTGACTGTGGCTTGAGCTACTGTCGAAGGGGGTTCAAACAGATCGGCACTCCAGACACCCCTTCCATCACCGGCTACTCTAATTTTTCCCCCCTTATAATAGGGTTTGATATCTCTTAATTGTGGTCTGACAGGCATATTGACATCTAGAAGTTGCCAGCCCATGGTATTATTGCGATAAAAAGCTGCAGTGAGCGAAAGCACATACACTCCACCATTGGTACCGGGTACGGCATGTATGGCTCGTAGTGCGTGACCTACGAATATATTACTATAGATATCTGTCCAAGAACTTCCTCCATTTGTACTCTTCCAAATGTGATGGGACTGATATCGACCGCACATAAACAAGGTGTTTTCATCTTCTTGATCTACAGAGATCATCACTCCCTCGGCACTATTTAAGGCTGATGGGCCGGTGAGTTGCGTAAAACTCTGTCCCAGATTGGTCGATTTGAACAGACTATAGCCGGACGGGTCAAAAACTGCTACATACATTACATCGGGATTAGCTCTGGAAATTTCTATTTTGGTGACTTTACTGTTAGATCCTCCAAAAGATCGAACACTCGTCCATGTAGCACCAAAATCATCTGATCTCCAAAGGGTATTTCCACTACCCGTAAAATGCGTATTGTATGACAAGGGATACACCTCTACCTCTGATTCCTTCCAAGTGGTAGAACCTACTGATGCATTGGGAACAATATTATAATTAAACCGACTCACCGGATCCGAGATACCATCGGGTAGAGATCTACCATTGACCTCGCCGTATCCTTTGGACCAAGCCTTGTCCGGATTCGGATGCTTGATAGCTGCAAAACTTGGTTCTGACCCACCGTAGTTGAGATACTGTCCAAGGTCATAGGTCTCCTGTCGGGCGGATGTACCATTGTGATAGTGACAACCCGCCTGTGCATCTCGATGCCAGCCTTGATCAAAATACCAAAAACTTACAGCATTGATACCATTAGAAAGTACTTCATACGTATCAAAAGTTTCATCAGTAAATTTTATAATCCCTCCATCGTTAGCTACCCACAGGTCATTGCCTATAAATAAGACTTCCTGTACATCTGCATGACCTAGTACGCTTCCTACTTTTGCCCAATTCGTCGTAGCAAAACCATCCGTGGTCAAAAATCTATTTTGTGTGCCAAAAAATACAATATTCGGGTCATTATCAGAAGCTTCTATGTCCCAGTCAAAATATCCTTGACCTTGATTGACACCTCCGTCATTATCATAATCCAACACCGTAGTCCAACTCGCTCCGGCATCTGTGCTTTTCATCACCTTGACCTTGTTAGTATTCGCTGCTGTCCAGTTACATCCGATAAAGCAATAAATCAAATCCGGTTGCGCTTCGGAAGTCGTCATCCTTCCTGCTCGCGTACTGATACTGGCTTCGTTGGGCCATCCGTTTGTCATTTGGGTCCAGTTGACGCCATTATCCGTTGACTTGTAAAAATCAATCTGATTCGTCGTTGAATCTTCTTTCAAAGCATAAACAATATCGGGGTCGGTCGGGTGAAATCGGATGTCATATATTTTACCCGATAACACTTCAGTCCAGCTACTACCCCCATTGGTAGTTCTGACCACCTGTCCTACTATATTACTTTGTGAACGGCCTATACCACCAGCTAATACAATATTCGGAGAGGTAGGATGAACAATAATCGCTGAAGTTGTACTATTAGTTTTGGAATAAACTTCTGTCCAAGAGAGCGCACCATCTATAGACTTAAAAATCCCATCTGATGAAGCTACCCACACGATATTGGGATCGGTCGGGTCGATGGCTACCGGTCGCTCCCCGCCAAAAGTATAATTATCATTGGGGCTAGACCAATTGGCTCCTTTGTCTGTAGTTTTAAAAACCGTCCCTCCTGCTTCGGAGACGCTATAGAGTATATTGGGATTACTCTCAGACTGAGCAATCGAATAGATATTGGCATGGCGATTAACTAAATCTCCACCCTCTTTATGTTTGATAAAAGGACCTAAGGAGACCCAGTCCGTATTGGCCGAAATACCGGAAGTTGGAACTATCGATCCGGTGGATTGATCAGCTCTTGCCAATTTTTCTTTTTGCCAGGATTTTAGTTTTTCCTTGTATTTTTTTTGGTAGTCCTTGATGATATAACCATCAGGTCCAATGGCATCAAACTCAGACAAGTGATGCATAAAGTGTTTGTAATTACGCGTATGACCGTTGACGACCTCAGGATAGTCCTGACGCCACAGATCATATAGGTTTTGGATTTCGTAAATATTGGGATGGGGTTGATAGAGCTTTATCGCCCATTCCGGAGTCGATTCGTTTATTTCTACCACAGAAAATGGTATCCCTTCCACTAGAGGTTTCGGGGTATTATTATAAGGCGTTAATTGTTGCGCATCGGCGATGGATACGACAAAAACCATTATCAATGAACTAACTATGGCTGATCTAAGTAATGAATACATCAAAATATTTTCTTTTTGGTTAAAATGAATTGTACTACTATGACGGCTAAGGGGAAAAGTGTCACAAATATATGATAAGAAAATGTAAATTACTAATATATATCTGCATTTAATAAAAAATGTATACCTTGTCCGAAATACAAATACACTATGGTGCACGAAAAGTACAAGGTCTCGACAAAAACAGGTAAACAACTCTTTTTCACCCTTTGCATGGCAGTGATTTTATTTTCTTGTCAACATAGGCAAAGTTCAGCACATTCTTTGCAAAGCAAAAAATTGCAAGAATCTGATATACCTAAAAAAATCCCGAATGGGCAGCTGAATATCACGAATTAAAAACGGCTGAAGGCTATCAAAAGCCCGATGGGTTTGACATCTATATGCGCAATATGCAGCGTCAACAATATGCCGCACGAAACACTTCGGCATTGCACAATG
>JAJRUR010000269.1 GCA_024277695.1 Bacteroidota bacterium
CTAAAATACGTATAATCTTCGACGATGAGCTGGTCTTTGTTGTATCTGATGATCTCCATAACTTGGAGTCGTCTATTTTGAGCTAATCTCATTTCATCTTCCAGTGACCAGTGTACCAATCCGAGATTATCTGTAGATTGACTAGATATTTTTTGGGCTATGGTAGTTAAGTTGGACTGAGATCTCGTATAGAAGTCCACCTCTGCACCGACTATGGGCTTGCCGGTGAGGCGATGAATTACTGCTATTTGCTTACTTTGATCCATCTTGCGATGGATGATCGCCATATCCGAAACTTGGAACTTAGTCCAGTCCATACCTTGGTTTCGTCTCCGACGACTTTTGTTGCCGTCATGCAGCAATATCAAATAGGGTCCTGCCGGTAGTCCTTTTAGATTTAGTGCCAGACTGTGGTTTTGATAGTCTTTTTGGTCCGGCATTTTGATCTTATAGTTGTTGATTATTTTGGCGGATGGTGGTAGTTTGAAATAACCACGATTGTCATGGTATGGATCAAACCAATCTTCCGTACTAATTTGATAGACTTCTACGACTACGGAATGTTGATTTCGATAGTTGATCAAGATGGGGATGGACTGTTCGATGGGCTGGATCAGATCGATCGAAAGGGCGAGAGATTCTTTCATAATAGAAGCGATCAGATTTTTGGCGGCACCATCGATCAGCGGACAATCCACTGCCTGCTCGGCGAGTTCTACAGCTTTGGCAAAAGCCAATCGAAATTCTTCTTTTTTATCGTAGGGATAGCCTTGGCCTAGTTGTGCAAAATATTTAGCTTCATAGTAGATGTATACACAATCCAAATCCTGTTTGCCTGTGCGTGCTTTGCGCAAAGCATTCAAGTAGGCTGCGTCATCCGGAGCGAAGCTATAGATAAAAGCCAGTCTTTCGGCATCGATGAGCGTAAAAGCCTTGGGGTTATTATGGAGCTGAGCTGATAGCCATTGTTGGTATAGTGTAGTGTTGATATAGTTATAGTCTGAAGGGTCTTCCGAGCTGATTTTTTGTTTGGCAAAAGCAGTTGCCGGCTTGTATAGTTGATCAAGTATCGGATCAAATACGCCGGTGGGTTTGTGTTGGAAGGGATTTTGTTTGAACAATTCTATGACCTTGGACATGATCGCATCATACAAACTGTAGGACCATTTGGTTTTGATCTTGCCTTCAAATAAAAGTTCATAAGATTCGGCTTGGATTTTTTTGAGTTGGGGATCTTGGACAGCTTGCAGTAGATGGAAACGACCTCTTTGTTCGAGTTTGCTGATCGACCATGTGCGGATATCATCCTCTTGGACTTGGAGCAATTCGGTACGATCTTGTAGTTTCCATCGATTGCGCTGATAGTATTGGATATAGGAGTGCCCTGCGAAGTAATGGAGGATGGATTTCATCGGTTGGGGAAATTTGTCTATCCCACTTTCAAATCGCAATATTTTTTTTGCCTCCCCTTCTTCTTCGATTTGGGCAGTCAGATTATTTTTATAGATATATGCTTTGATCCATTGTGGTTGATTTTGCTCTTTGGATGCTGTCTGATAGATCAGATCTACTTTGTCCAGTGCTGAGCGAACGAGTCCTTTTTGCGTCAAAGTCAGGACTTCTTTCCAAAGTTTATCATAGTCAGGAGGAGTCATGTCAGGAGTTTTTGAAGCCACACAAGCTGATAATAGGGGTATTAGAAACCAGAGTTTTAGAAACATAATAGTTATTTCTTTTTTCTATAAGATGCAATTTTTGCCAAAATAACATAAAGCCTTCGATTATTTAATATAAAAATGTCTAAGGATCAATAAAAGTTCTCTTTGAAACGATCTACAGATACATCTCTGAGCAAGGGCTGATCGTCCAAAAGATAATCACACATCTGCTGAGCAAAAAAAGGAATCAAGCTCGTTCCTTTGGTGCCAAATCCATTAAAGATATACATAGAGGGATGGTGCGGATGGTTACCTAAGAGTGGTCTTCTGTCTTTGACTGTCGGGCGTATGCCGCTCTTATGTACTAAAATGGTGTACGGTACTGCCAATACTCGATCGAGTCGATTTTTGAGCTCAAGATATTTTTTTTTCGTTGGCAGGTCGTAAGCATAATCCCACTGATAGCTCGCTCCCACCCAAAAGCGCTGCTCTCCTAAGGGTATCCACATTAGGTCGGCTTTGATAATTTTGTCTTGTGGCAGTTCAGCACATTTAATGATAAGCAATTCGCCTTTGGCAGGCAAAAAAGGAAGATATGAAAAGAAGGGATTGTGGATCGCTTTGTAGCCCTCTGCAAAGATTATATGCTTGCACGATATCGTGTTATATATCCAACTGCCATGATTTTGATGGAGTTTTTGATATACAAAAGATTCCTGTCTATATGCCTTTAGGGCAATAAACTCACTTCGTATAGCAGACAAAAAAAGCTGCGTGTCGAGTATAAAACTCTTATCGACAATGCCTACTCCCAGGTGATCGGATTTGATAAAAGCAAGTTTTCTATCCGGAAGATGCTGCATATAAGGTGTCCAGCCCCTACGTGCGGATCTAGCTAACCAATCGTTTTCTTCTCCGGCAGATTTGAAGATACGCCATACTTGCATATGATGGAGCAAAGACAGATTTAAGCGCTGTTCCAGTTGTTGGTAATATGGAACAGCAGCATCAAGCAGTTGGTCGATCATCCAAGACTTGACAAATCGGCGCCCGGTGATAGGATGGACGAGTCCTGCAGCTTGGAGTGTAGAAGAGTAGATATTTGCATTGTCCAAGACGAGTACCTCACTGCCCCTTTGGATCAACTTATCTGCCAAAACACTCCCTGCAAGTCCTTGTCCGATGATCAAATAGTCAACTATATTTTGTGGCATATCGGTCTATAATGTGTCTAAGTGCAAACGGTCTGACTTTTTGAGTTTGGCTACTACTAATTCGTAAGATTGATCTATCAGTTGATAGATGAGCTCGTCGGTTATATCTCCACCTTGGCACCGGACAGTAATCCAATGTATTTTATTCATGTGATAGCCGGGATGTATTGCTGCATATTGCTCACGGAGTTGTACAGCCCATTCGGGATCGCACTTGAGATTGATACGCAGTTCTTCTTGGTCGATATCGGTTATTGCAAAGATTTTGCCCATTACTTTGAGTGCTAAAGTGGTTTCGTCAAAAGGGAATGTCTCTTGGACTGCTTTCTTTGATGTACAATAATCTATGAAGGTGTCTAAGTTCATCGGGTAAAGGTACGGCAGAATTTATTGAATATACATATTATAAATCAAAAGGACGAATGCAGAAAGATTATCTTTACGCACATGAAAGGACAGCATGCGCAATTCTGGATGTTGACAGTTAGTCATTTTATACTATCCCTGAGTATCTCTCCGTGGATTACTCCATTGAGTTATAACAGTGAGATAACTCGATACTTTGCGATGGTAATCCACGAGGGGGGTGTACCATACAAAGAAGTCTTTGATCATAAGCCACTACTGTTGTACCAAATGGCATCTTGGTTTCATGATTTGGGGCCTTGGGGACTTTGGTTGATGATCAGTTTGTGCGTATGGATAGCTGCTTTATTTGCCTATCGAATGATGCGTAAGTATATTGATGAATATTCCATCCTACCGGCATTGTTTTTTGTATTTATAATGCATTTTATTGCACTCTATCATACTGTAGAAGAGAGTCGTACTATATCGGGTTCGATGATATTCATAGTTTATTTTTCATTAATGATCGAACGCGCATTTTGGAGAAATATACTTATCGGGTTCTTAGCAGCGGCCATTTTTTTGATGATACCAAATGAGTTGTTCGCCGTAGCACCTGTAGCGGTATTTTCGTGGATGTATGATAGGAAGTACAATCAATTACAGCTAGATATACAAGGTCTTATAAAGCATTTGTCCCAACAGTTGCTCGGTGTTTTTCTGATATTTGTGCCGAGTGGTATTTATTTGTGGGTACATGCGATTATACCGGAGTTTTGGCGCGATGCATTTGTCTATAATTTTGATGTATATTTAAAACAGATCAGTTGGGCAGATCGTTGGGCAGCTTTTCGCTATATTTTTTTGAACTTCAAGACGCTCATCTTGAGTGCGCCCATACTATTGGCGATGATTTATAGCTTGGTACGATTTGATGAGATTAGAAAGAATCGATTATTTATCGTGGCAGTTCTTATCACTTTTATTCAGCTATATAACACACTTAAATCCGGGATGCATTTTTATTATTACTTATATAGTTTTCTGCCCTTAAGCGCTATTTTTTTGTTCTTATTATTACAAAGATTTAAGTCAAACGACTTGGTCAAGAAAAGTTATGGAGTGGGATTGGGAGTCATAGGGTTCACGATATTGGCTTATGCCGGTTATCGATTAGTACACTCGCCAGGTGGTTACCGGCTTCCATCTTTTACGCATAGGATACAATCTGTGACCAATCAACGCGGGCAGCTGTATGTATTCAGAAATACGCGCTACATGGCTACCAATACTGCGCTCAACATCATCGCTCCATCGCGATATTTTTTTACACATCAATGGAATAGACGACCTCATTATGATCCGGACGGCAAAATATTCGAATCTATCCTTGCGGATATCGAATCGCACCAAACGCGTTTTATTATAGATTTTTCCAGCCACCGCCCGCTGAATCGTCAGCAACTCCAAAAACAATGGGACGATTACGTCTCTAGCCACTATATCGAAGTAGATCACGATCCAAAGATCGGGGCTGTTTTACTCGAACGCATTGCACCCAATGATCGATGAGAGTGCCTACAAAGTTTAGTTATTTATGCAAGTTTCGGTAGTCACAAAATATAAAAAAAGGAGTTATGTAAGAAATAATTAACTGAACTTCGGTTCATCGTAGGTATGAACAAAAAAACATTTCTCCATGTAATAGACAAATAAGATCAATATCACCACTGGCTACTTTGTATCTTTTTGACCAACTCAACAAGTTTTTAAGGAGTTTTCTGTCAGATTATTTATTGTGTTTCGTATTATTCCTGAAATATATTTGGTTTATGCAATGAACATATTTTACAGGTCGCCCCGCTGGGGCTTTTGTTTCTTTATCCTGTTCATTCTACAAGCAGGTCGCCCCGCTGGGGCTTTAGCTGCATTAAGCTATTTTATCATCTGCTCCGGAGGAGCAAACGGATTGTAGTATCACCATAGGTACAAATATTGATGTAGCGCCGTAGTGCGACCTGTTCACCGTTTCTATCAAGCTATCCACTCAAATAAATATTTTTCAGTGCAATCCATATCCTATTTTTTAAGAAAGTGGATTTATTGGATCTCCGTCCATCGATTTTAACTACCGGAACTTGAATTATTTATATGTTCTAACGGCTCTTTGTCCTTGGTAGAAAAAGCTAAACTATCTTCATTATTGGCAGATTGATTTTTTGGTAAGATAATCATCATCAGTTCCTTATGGACTCTACCCTTACACTTGAGGCAATATTCCAAATTAGTATCTGCTTCAGTTACAGTAATGACAGGACCACCATTTACAATATCTGCATGCTCTAAGTGCGTATTAATAGCACCATACAACTCTCCATACACTATAGGCTTATCGCACAGACCGCAATAAGTAAATATACTATTATCGTTTATTGAGTTTTCCATTAGATAATTAATTAAATGAATAAAAAGTTTTTTCCATGTATTATAATGCAAAATCTTTTTTTGAAGTTCCTCCAAACGGATGACAAATGCCTATCTTTTTTTGTGAAGACAATAAAAAAACTGACGTCCTGCGAAGTGCACAGACTCAGAAATACTTTCCGACTTAGATATGGTTACACTTCGTACAACTCTTAGTTAGATACCAGTTGTACACA
>JAJRUR010000270.1 GCA_024277695.1 Bacteroidota bacterium
TATTGCCGTCTGATATACTAGCCCAGTGTCCCATGTGTCGGATGACTGCTGAGGGTAATCTAAGAGAGGGAGGAATGGCAGGTCGAGGTCTTAATATAGGAATTTTGTACATGCTGTCCGGTCCGTATATACTCTTTGGTACAATCGCCTATATTTGGTGGAGAAAAAACAAAGGATCAAGGCGTACTGATGTATAACTGCAAATGCTTTTATCAAATAGCTTCAGCCATACTAAATGTATTTTAAAGCATATCATAGTGTTTTATACTTAAAAAGTCTTACCTTTGCAGCCGCTAATGCACGATTATTTAATCTAATTTGGTAATAAATTCATACAAATGGCAAGTTATTTAACGAAAGAAAAGAAAGAAGAAATTTTTGGGGAGTATGCCGGAGACTCTAAAAACACCGGTTCTATTGAGGGACAGATTGCATTGTTTACTTATCGCATCAAATCCCTTTCAGATCACCTAAGACAAAACAAGAAAGACTACTCTTGTAAGCGATCATTGATTAAGTTGGTCGGACAAAGAAAACGTGCTCTGCGGTATCTTGCAGAAAAGGATATCAACAAGTACAGAGCATTGATTGAAAAACTTGGATTAAGAAAGTAAGTTGCGTTTGATAAGAGGCTGATAATAAGTCAAGTATCTACATTTTACTCATTTTATCTTGTATGCCTGATATGGCGTTTTATGCATAATACTACTTGCATGCCATCATATAAAGATTCTTAATCTGCAAAAAAATCATTATGGGAAAAAGAATTCCACATACCACAACATTTAATTTGCCGGATGGAACGCCGGTACTTTTAGAAACCGGCAAACTCGCTACACAGGCCCATGGTTCGTGTGTAGTAAAGATTGGGGAGACGATGTTGTTTGCCTCTGTTGTTTCTGAAAAAGAAGCAAAAGAGGGACAACCATGGTTTCCGATGTTTGTCGATTACCAAGAAAAATTTGCTGCTGCAGGACGTATCCCGGGCAACTTTTTTAGGCGCGAAACTCGCCTAAATGACTATGAGATTCTGACATCCAGACTTGTGGATCGTGCCATTCGGCCTTTATTTCCGGAAGGATATATGAATGATACACAAATTTTTATCAGCTTGATATCCGGAGAGGACAACAGACTTCCTGATGCTTATGCGGCATTAGCTGCTTCGACGGCATTAGTGGTATCGGATATCCCCTGGGACGGTCCGATTTCTGAAGTTCGAGTAGCTAGGATCTCCGGTAAGTATATCATCAATCCCAGTCGTGACGAAATGAAAAATGCCGATTTGGAGATTATTGTAGCTGCGACGATAGACAATGTTATGATGGTAGAAGGAGAGGCTTCTGAATGTTCTGAAGAGGAGTTGGTTGATGCGATTAGGGTAGGACATGATGCAATCAAAGTACAATGTCAGGCTCAGCTGGACTTAGCCCGGATGGTTGGTGATAAAGCCCTCATAAAGCGCGAGGTGGTCAAACAGGAGGAAAACGAAGCTTTGAAAACATTTATCACAGATCACTGTAGTGATAAGATTGCTGATCTAGCTAGAGCAGCCACAGACAAATATAACAGAAAGGAAGGTTTTAAGAAGATCAAGGACGGACTGATCGATGCTATCACAGAAGCCCACGATGAGGATTTTGTCAATGAGAATAGGGATGAGATATCCGCTCATTTTGATAAACTTCAGAAGAAGGTAATACGCCGAGTCGTCTTGGATGAACAAGTTCGTTTGGATGGTCGTCGATATGATGAAGTTAGAGATATATGGACAGAGGTGGACTATTTGCCATCCGCCCATGGATCGGCTATCTTTACACGAGGAGAAACTCAGTCACTAACCAGTCTGACAATGGGATCTAAGCGAGATGAGCAAATGATTGATACAGCATTGGATAATAGTAATAGCAATTTTATTTTGCATTATAATTTTCCGGCGTATTCTGTAGGTGAGATCAAACCTATGAGAGGTCCGGGAAGAAGAGAGGTAGGACATGCCAACCTTGCTGCTCGAGCACTTAAAAAAGTAATACCTCAGGATTGGCCATATACTATGCGCGTCGTATCCGACATTATGGAGTCCAACGGCTCTTCTTCGATGGCTACTGTATGTGCCGGTTGTTTAGCGATGATGGATGGCGGTGTACCACTTACCAAAATGGTGGCCGGCATTGCGATGGGTATGATATCTGAAGGTGAAAAAACAGCTATCCTTACAGATATACTCGGTGATGAAGATGCACTCGGTGATATGGACTTTAAGGTCACCGGAACCAAAGATGGTATTACAGCCTGTCAGATGGATATCAAAATTGAAGGTCTGCCCTATGAAACACTGATAGCAGCTCTAAAGCAAGCCAAAGAAGGGCGATTACATATTATTAATGAAATGGCCAAAACTTTATCTGAACCAAGGAAAAAGCTAAAACCGCATACACCGCGTATAGAACAACGCATCATTAACAAAGAGTTTATTGGTGCAGTGATAGGGCCTGGAGGAAAAATTATTCAAGAGATTCAGGCGACTACCGGAACTACTATATCCATAGATGAAGTGGATGGTAAGGGAATCGTCCAGGTTATGAGCGATAATGAAGAAGGTATGGTAGCAGCTTTAGCAGCGATTGATGATATAACTTTTGAACCTCAAGTTGGTGATATTTACGATGCCGTTGTTGATGATGTAGTAGAGTTTGGAGCATTTGTAAAGTTTAAAGGGAAGAAAGGTCTATTGCATATTTCACAGATATCACACAGTCATATCAAGGATGTCTCAGAAGTATTGTCCAAAGGAGATAAGGTCAAAGTAAAATTAGTGGGTTTAGACCCTAGAAATGGCAAATTCAAACTGTCTCGAAAGGTATTGATACCACGACCGGAGCGAGAGGACGGATTTTAAAAATGTATCTTAGCCGGAGTTGAAGAAAAAAATATGCTTCATAAGAAAGAAAAAGGGCTGATCGTAACAGATCAGCCCTTTTTCTTCACATACATAGTTAGTTGTAGTAAGTTCTTTTTAATGAACAGCGCGCTTGAGATGATCCAATATATCCCCAGGAGCACTCATAATTTTCATAAACTCTCCCATAGATGTATCCGGAAAAGAAACCGCAATTCTAAATCTTCCATGGAGCATGTGTACATGATTGTCCACTACGAGTAACTCATATGGAAAAAATGCCGTATGCTTCTGTACATCTGTATCGATTTTATGGATGTAACTTTTTTCTCCTCCGGCTCCTGAAGTAGCTATACCATAGAGTTTAAGGTTTTTGCCGGGTACTTTAATCGAATATACTTTTGAGATTCCTTCGACTCCGGCTGCTAATTTGGCATCAATATGAGCAACAGCTGCATCAAAAGAGTCAAATTCACCGAGTTTCTTAGTATCATTAAAGTAAGGCATCATCACTTTGTAGTGATAGTTTTGAAGCTGTTTTGGAGTCTTACCTGTTTTTGATCCAAATTGCTTGCCTCCACCGGTGCCACACTGCGCAAGTGCATTAGCTATTTTGTCTGCATAGCTATCATATAAGCTGCTGACCTTGGAGTAGTTTTTTCTAAAATAGGCATTACCCCAATAGGCTGGAGTATTGTACGAGATGTGGACTTGACCATCTTCATTTGTCACTGCAACCCGCCAAGCAGCAGCAAAACCTGAGAGTCCTCCAACTTTTCTCACGGCAGCTAAGATGTCATCAGATGTAAAGGCAATAATCCATCGATTGGGATCTGAAGCCGGGCGATATTCGCCTAAAATCTTAAAACCTGCATCGCTGAGTTTTGATTTTACGGTTTGTACAGTTGTCGTTAAGTCAGTGGAGGAATAAGCTCCTGTGGTATATGGTTTAAGGGATTGAGCAGAGAGGAAGTAGCTACTCATTAAGAGGAGTGCTACAATAGCATTTTTCATTTGTAGTAGTTTTAAGTGAAAAAGAAAAGAATGAATTTTTGTGCACGAAAGCAATATTTAGTCTGTTCAACCTAAAATTATAATGGTTATTCATTGAAAAAGGTTCATTTTGTTCGATATAGTTAATCTATATGCTTACTTCTGGTATTATATTTTTAATTCTCCTTGGCAGATAACGACTACATGTATGGTTACTGGCGTGATCAAATTGAAAACTTTCGGTAAGCGTAGAACTTTTTTAAAGAAATGAACTTCTAAAACTAGGAACAGGAATTTTATTTACTTCTGAAACTTTCTCAACAATGCGTTCTGTTTTTTCTTTCTCAATCTGTCCATTGCAAGAAGCAAATATTGAGAATAAAATCATTAAAATGATATGTCTAAATATTATATGCATTTCGTTCTTTATGGTTACAGCTCAAATGGAGATAGGGGTCATAGACTTTGAGCTACTGGGCTACATTGCAAGGTGCTGACTATTCTTTTGGAGTTTCTAATTGACATACGGTCTTGACAAGTGCAGAGACTTGGGGAAGGATGTTATCTTGTATGCTGTAGTGAATAAATGGTATTTGTTCATCGTATTTTACAAATCCCAGATTGATTAGAATTTTTAGATGATTGGATAAAGTGCTTTGACTTAGAGGTATGTCTTTTGCTATCTCTATTTGGACCATCGGTCCTTGTGTCAATAACTTACGGAGTATTTCAATTCTTACCGGATGTGCAATCGCTTTGCCAAACTCGGAAAAGCGCTTATCTAGGTCGTTAAAAAGGTGCGATCTTGAGTATGCCATAATAATCAGGTATTTAAATATTATAGAAATAATTAACGCCAAAGTATATAGTCAATATATTAAATTTTTACCAACTTCCCAAATACCAACTTAGTTTTTTTACCTCAGAAAGCTATCTAAAGCCAATACAATATCCAACAAAAATGTATTTGAGCTTAATAATTAGATATTTAGATATTATGGAAATAATTAACGCCAGGGTACATCGTCGATATATTAAATTTTTGCTCAACTCCCTTACCACCACTTATTTTTTACCTCAGAAAGCAATTTAAAGCCAATACAATATCCAACAAAAATGTATTTAAGCTTAATAATCAGATATTTATATATAATAGAAATAGTTAACGCCAGGGTACATCGTCGATATATTAAATTTTTGCTCAACTCCGCAAGCACATCTTATTTTTTCTCCATCAGAAAGCTATCTAAAGCCAATACAATATCCAGAATAAATGTATTTAAGCTTAATAATCAGATATTTAGATATTATGAAAATAATTAACGCCAGGGTACATCGTCGATATATTAAATTTTACCCAACTCCCTAAGCACATCTTATTTTTTCTCCATCAGAAAGTCCATCTCGCTACAAAACCCAAACTATTTTGACCGGAATAGTAAGGTATGACATGAGGGCTAAGCTGTAAGCTAAGATCTTCGGATATATCAAAAGA
>JAJRUR010000018.1 GCA_024277695.1 Bacteroidota bacterium
AGGGTTGTCCCCCTCTGGATGGGGTTAGGGGGAGGACTCCGTATGCTGATCCTTTACGGTCAGAACAGCCTCAGTAGGATGAGACTGCTTCGTCGTGCCTCCTCGCAGTGACAGGTTGTATCGAGTTTTGTTGCCGGAGTTTGCAAATAAATTTGCAAGGCCATTTTGTGTCCCGTCTGCGCGTGTGGTGAGACTGCTTCGTACGTGCCTCCTCGCAGGGAGGGTTGTCCCCCTCTGGATGGGGTTAGGGGGAGGACTCCGTATGCTGATCCTTTACGGTCAGAACAGCCTCCGAAGGATGCGACTGCTTCGTCGTGCCTCCTCGCAGTGACCGGTTGTATCGAGCTTTGTTGCCTGAGTTTGTAACAAAAATTTGCAAAGCCATTTTGTGTCCCGTCTGCGCGTGTGGTGAGACTGCTTCGTCGTGCCTCCTCGCAGTAAGTGTTGTCCCCCTCTGGATGGGGTTAGGGGAGGACTCCGTATGCTGATCCTTTACGGTCAGAACAGCCAAATACAACAAAATCCTATCGGCTACATCTCGGAAAACGAGTCAACATACTCCTGCATCTCCTTATAAAATAGTCCGGCATGGTAGCCATCTACCAGTGCATGATGCGCCTGAAGAGATACCGGCATCAGCACTCGGTCGGTCTGCTCAAAAAAACGTCCGATCATAATTTTGGGGATACTGGCGTTGACTTCATAATCGCGGGGATGCTTAATCGATGTAAATGTAATCCAAGGCAAAACAGAGCAGTGAATCAGTGCCAGTTCATCTGCCCGAGAGCGCAAGGACTTCAGCTGTTTGGTATCTTCAATGATTTGCTGCGCATACGGGACAAATTCTGCTGAGTTTGTCTTGTAATCCATATAAGCAAACAAAAAAGTGTGATTATCCTTCAGGATAGCACAGCCGATATCGATACGCTCATAGACCAATACTTCATCATCCTCCATACGCATACGCAACTCGGTCACTTCATTGCAAGCGCGTGCCACCATATACAGACTATGTAGAAAAATAGATACATCTTTGGATTTGCAGTATCGGATCATTTTAGTGACATCCACATTGGCTGTCAGGTTGAAGCATGGATCCTCATAATCTTTAAAAAAGTAGAAGTGATCCCTTCTGTCCCAAGATTCTAAGTCGATCGTCCGATGTGCTTTGTTCTTCACAGTACAAATCTAAACTAAAAAACAAAAGGAGCTCGAGGAAAATGCTGAAGATATGCCGGATAGTTCAGTATATATTTCGCTCTATCGGTACATATAATCTATGGTTTCATTATTATTTTCGGTCGGTTTGTATTATCTTAGTCGATAGATCGTTTAATATAGTAAATAAACCACATCGAATTTTGAAAAATCTTGGTCTGTTGCTTTTTGTTATTGCTCTGAGTGTACTATCGGCCTCGATAGTGGCTCAACAGCCTTTTATCTGTGAGGGACAATTATTTCTTACGGTGGAGGAAGAGAGTCAACGGCTGATACGTATAGAAATTGACCCTTTTACTCAAGAGATTGAGTTTTTGACGATAAATAATCAAGTTGGAGGAACCATCAATGCCATAGGCTATCGAAAGACGGATAACCTAATCTATGGAGTCAATCCCTTGAGCGATGGGCAGTATGGCCATTATCTTGAGCGCTTGGATGCTACCGGTCAGATTGAGTTTTTGACCAAACTCCCGCTTACTCCGGATTTTGGATATTTTGCCGGAGATATCACACCGGACGGACGTTTTCTAATCTTGATCGGTGTAGATAGGATGGGTAGGCTTGCTTCTGACTTTGTCACGGTAGATCTCACCACACCCGGCTATACCACCAATACATCAAAAATGGATGGAAGTTATAATATTTTCGATATAGCTTTTGACCCCCTGACCTCAAAACTATACGCTTATGAAAGTGGCGGCGCAGAGCTTTTGGTTCTAGACCCGACGAATGGAAATATACTCCAACGCATCAAATCCAATAACGTCGTCAATGAGATTGCCGGCTTGTTTTTTGATGCTTTCGGCCAACTTTTTGGTTATGGAGGTACCGGCAAAAATAATACCTTGCTCAAGATCGATAAGAATACCGGATTTATCAGCCTACTCGTATCCGGTCCTGCTGTCGATAACGCGGATGCTACAGCTTGCCCTTTTACTATCGAGATGATAAAAAAAGTGAACACTACGCAGACTGTACCCTGTACGGAGTTGATCTATACTTTTGCTATAGCCAATGGATCCGGCGAGCTACAACAAAATATACAGTTTGAAGATTTTTTTCCAGCTAACTTTACTATCAAAGAAGTCATACGCAATCCTTATGTAGGGGATTTGCTGATCAGTCCTGAAGGCAATCGATTGACGATAAACAACATGCAGATACCCCCGGGTGTCGATTCGGTTGTAGTCGTCGTAGAGGTCAACGATTCCAAAGACGGTATCTACCCCAATCAAGCTATTCTACGAGGCTTACCTGCCGAACTAGGTGATTTCAGAGTATCTGATAATCCCGCTACGCTGACAGAAGATGACAGTACAGTTGTTCAGATCATCGGATCGCCGATTCCGGATACTCTGGACATCGAATACCATATATGCAATGGGGATGGATTGTTGTTGGACGGGACGATATATGGCGATCGTTACGCTTGGAGTACCGGAAGCCAAGAGCCCATTATCACAGTACAAGAAGCCGGGACATTTCTACTTACCGCCGACCGTACTTGTGATCGGAATGTCATCCGCTATCTTGTCAGCTCCGACTTTATCTCGGTAGAGCTTCCCTCTGACCCTATTGAAATCCGCCTGGGAGAAAGCTATAGAGCGCATCCTATCTTGACCAATAGCCAGGAGTTCTTTTCATCTAATTGGTTAGTTGTGGATACGTCTGAAGTCAAGTGCCCGGCCTGTCTGTCTTCTGAAATTACTCCCCGCACCAATGACCTGTTCTTTTTGACAGTTCGCAATGCTGCCGGGTGTACGGATACTGCGCAGATTCGTTTTCGTATAGACAGAACGCGCCGAGTTTATGTACCGAATGTATTTACTCCTAATGCGGATGGGACCAACGATTGGTTTTTTGTGCAGAGTCCGGACTTTGGCCTCATCCATCGGATGCAAGTATTTAATCGCTGGGGAGATATCGTTTTTGATTCGAAAGGCCCTATGGCGCTCAATGATTCCAGGGCAGGATGGAATGGTACCCTACGAGGTAAAGCGCTTGATCCGGCAGTATTTGTATATGTGATCGATATAGAATATCTGGACGGGGTTCGTGATATCATATCGGGTGATGTCACTTTGCTTCGATAGCTTTTTTTTTAATATTTTTTTTTGTATTCCACCTCGATATGCAACAGCTTATGATATTTGTAGGCTCAAAACTCATTTTTGTCTATGCTCCAACATTATACATTTCAGTTACCGCCCTATCCACGAGGCTACCATATAATTACGGATAGCGTATTGGGCCAAGTCAAAAAACTTCCGGATCAAGGGCTTTTCCAGTTGTATATCTGCCACACCTCGGCGGCTCTGAGTATTAATGAGGATGCAGATCCTTCAGTCCGCATCGACTTTGAATCCTTTATAAATCACATCGTACCGGAGCAGATGGATTTTCTGACACACACAGCCGAAGGGCCGGATGACATGCCGGCACATATAAAAGCGAGTTTTTTCGGATCTTCGATAAATATTCCGATATTAAATGGTCGATTAGCACTTGGGATGTGGCAAGGTATCTATCTTTGTGAATTTAGGAATAATGCTTCCGGTAGAAAACTGATCGCCACTATTATAAGTTAGGATACTATGGAATTTATTAAGGATGGTATTTTGTTGGGTATAGGTTTGAGTTTGGTGACCGGTCCCATCTTGTTTGCTATTCTCGATCAGAGTATTCGTAATGGTAAGCGTGCCGGTCTGAGCTTAGCATCCGGGATTTGGGTGAGTGATATTATCTTTACTACGGCTTGCTTTTTATTTTATGATTATCTAGGACATGCTGTAACTCGGATGTTCATCTTGAAGTATATCGCACCGATAGGCGTGGTACTCTTACTGGTGTTTGGAATCCAACAGTTGCGTTCTGCTGCTAGTGATACCATGGAGCATCGCATCAATACACAACTCAAAAAAGGCACAAAACGCAAGGCTTGGCTGATGGGTTTTATGATGAATGCCTTCAATCCTTTTACTATACTTTTTTGGATCGGATTGGTGATCTATTACTCTACAGGGGTGAGTTTGACACGCGATAATTTTATACATTTTGTGATTGCGATGATGCTGACTATCATCATTTTGGATACCGGCAAAGTCGTATTGGCGGGAAGCATCAGGAAACGATTAAATCCCAAGACACTTCATTACATCAAAGTAGCTACCGGATGGATTTTTGTTATTTCGGCAGTCATCATTGCCCTGGAAGTTTTTGTTGAGGTGACGAAGCTCGGTTGGCGGTTTTAGTATATTACCACATGAGGGCTATTTTTCCGACACTCTTTCGAGATTCCAAATATTGGTGTGCCTCTGCTATTTGGTCTGCGCTAAATTTTTTGCCCAAAACCGGATGCAAAACACCTTGCTCGACCATACTACTGACTTGTTGCATAGCTACTCGGAGTAGTTCCGGTTTATGG
>JAJRUR010000019.1 GCA_024277695.1 Bacteroidota bacterium
CCAGAACTATCTAAAAATAGGCAAAAACGCCAATTGGCTAGGTTTATGGGATGGAAAAAAGTTTCAAGATACTGACCCCCTAAAGATTTCATAGTACCGGCGAACTTCCAACTAAGGCTGCTCTATGAACTATGATATGATGCGAAAGGCTTATCGAATCACTGTATCCGGCAAAGTACAAGGAGTATGGTATAGGGCCTCTACAAAAAAAATGGCTGAAGACTTGGGCATAATGGGTTCGGTACGCAATCTCCCCAATGGCAGTGTCGAGATATTGGCTGAAGGTCCGTCAGAGGCTCTTGGCAAGATGGTTAATTGGTGCCTCGAAGGCCCCAAAGCAGCTCGAGTAGATCATATAGTCATCAAAGAGCAAGCAGTACAAAGTTATCACGCTTTTAGTATATTAGACCCATAAGCATATGATGTTTTTTAGCAACAAAGCCGTTAAATTGATGGAAGATTGGCATGAACTGATCGACATAAATCAATTGAGCGATATGAAAGAGTGCTCTATGCACAATAAAGTACTCCTCTTCAAACACAGTACGCGATGTCCCGTTAGTGCATTTGCCCTGAATCGACTCCAACAAGGATGGGATCAGATCGCCGATAAGGTAGATTTTTTCTTTCTGGACTTGATAAAATACCGTAGTATCTCTAACCAAATCGCCCAAGACTTTGGTGTACAGCATCAGTCACCACAACTACTCCTCATCGACCGAGGAAAGTCAATATTTGACTGCAGTCATGAATCTGTAGATGTAGATGTGGTCTTAGAACAGCTCCACCGATCTCGTTGATCGCAACACAGAAGAGATATAAAGTGCTTACTTCATGGCAATTTTTCGAGGTCGCTTGAAGATAGGCACCGTCGAGCAGGCCTCGCCAAACATTATGCTCTGAGCTACAGGTCGCAGCTTAGTGACTAGATCAACATAGGCAGAATTAGGTACCGGTTTTTGGCTACAGCCTTTTATGATCACACGCTCATCTCGATAGTCCTCCGGATCGATCTGCGTTCGGATAGACTCGTACATGGCCGATCGGATGTAGTCTTGTGGATAACCATGGACTACCCGATGCGCATAAGGCTCTGCATAGCTCGCTACCAATATATAAGCCCAAATAGGGACAATCGCATCCGCACTACAATAAACACAAAGTACTCGATCCTGATATTGGACCCAATCATGGACTTTGAGTGCAGCTCTAAAATCCTTTTCTTTTAATATCAATTCCTTAAAAAGGTAGTCCTTTAGATCAAACTCCGAAATCTTCTCTTTCGGAAAATATCGCTCCAAGTTGATCGTCTTGAGCGAACTTTTTGCCACGCGATTAACAATTTCTTTTGCCATAATTACAGCTCGTTTAATTTTGCTTTGATCATTCTTCCTCTCCTAATGCTATTACTTCTTCCATGCTCTCCATCTGACCTATTTGGTTTGCTACGGACTCAAATTCTTTTGGCTTAGGCAGTTCTCTGAGATGACTCAACCCAAAGTAATCCATGAACTTCTCCGTAGTCACATAAAGCAAAGGCCTACCGGGTGTCTCTGCTCTTCCTGATATATCAACCAATTCTTTCTCCAAAAGTTTTTGTAGGGCATAATCACAACTCACGCCCCGTATTTTTTCGAGCTCGGTTTTGGTGACCGGTTGTTTATATGCCACAATCGCCAGGGTCTCCAATGCCACACGCGATAAGCGCTTCTTACTATTCTCTCTCAGTAGGATGCCCACGATATGATGATAGGCTCCTTTGGTCATGTACTGATATCCGCCGGAAATATTGGTCAACTCAAAACCAAAAGCCTCATCCCGATAGCGATTCTGTAACCGATCAAGATGCTGCAAAATCTCTTCGGAATCAAATGTGCGATCCATCGACTTTTCCAAACAACTCTGGATCTGTGCCAGGCTGATCGCTTGAGGAGCAGCAAAAATAACCGCTTCGATCTGTTGTAGCAGTGTAGTTGATTCTTCCATGGGCACGAAGTTAAACATTCCATCGCTAAAAAATAACCTTGTCCGCCTATCTTTTGCAGTAGCCACATTGTGCCTCTTGCCGTTAGGGGCTATGCTGACCAGTAAGCCCCTGATATTGGCTTTCGGCCAATGACCTATTAGGAATCATTACTCTGATATGCGAAAAAAAAAGAGCAGGGCACCGTCATAAAAACGGATACCCTGCATAACCCCAAAAAACCAACTTATATATCTTTATCTTTTAGTTCTTAGATTTTTTTCTTTTTGTTTTGATAATTTTCTGAATCTATCAACTTTGTACACCTATAGGACGTACTTTGGTCGATGTGTCACATATTTGGTAAAATTTTTTTTGTTAAAAAAAGATTAAATTCGGTAAAATAATTATAACTACTTGATAATCAGTACTAAATAAGTCTACATTTTTTGGAAAAAAACGTATATTTACACATATGAAAGTAAAAACAGCCTATGTCTGCACCGATTGTGGCAATGACTCCCCCAAATGGATGGGCAAGTGTATCGCTTGCGGTGCATGGAACACCTATGTAGAGCACAAAATATCAGCCAGCAAGCCAAAAAGAACCCTAAGGTCCAATAGTCAAGCCCATAAGCCGGTACCACTTAATGAGGTACAAAGCGACCAAACAGCCCGTATCCATCTTGGAGACCAAGAACTCAATAGAGTACTAGGTGGCGGACTCGTCAAAGGATCTATCATTTTGCTCGGAGGAGAGCCGGGAGTAGGTAAGTCCACACTACTCCTCCAGATGGCATTACGACTCCAAATGACCATCCTCTATCTCTCCGGAGAAGAGAGTGCTCAACAAATCAAAATGCGTGCAGACAGAATCCACTCTTCACCCAGCCAAGTCCTCATCCTGACCGAAACAGAAATCGATCGCATCCTAAATGCTGCAGAAGAGCTCAAACCCGAAATATTGATTATCGATTCGATACAGACTATCAGAGCAGATGAACTGGAATCTGCTCCCGGCACAGTAAGTCAGGTCCGGGAGTGCACTATCCGCCTGCAGCAATATGCCAAAACACATGGCATCCCCGTCATACTGATAGGACATATCAATAAAGACGGCGCCATAGCCGGTCCCAAAGTACTTGAGCACATCGTAGATGTGGTCCTACGGTTTGAAGGAGACCGCAATCATATGTACCGCCTGCTGAGAAGTATCAAAAATCGCTTCGGATCGACCGACGAAATCGGAGTCTATGAGATGAACCGACATGGTATGCAACAAGTCGAGAACCCCTCCCAGATCTTACTGGATCAGCATGACCAGGACTATAGCGGTAGTGCCGTAGCTGTCAATGTCGAAGGACGTCGTCCCCTACTCATCGAGGTCCAAGCTCTCGTAAGTCCTGCCGTCTATGGCAATCCACAAAGGAGTACTACCGGTTATGAGCTCAGAAGGCTACAGATGTTGCTCGCAGTACTCGAAAAACGTGCCGGATTTAAGTTTGGCCTCCAAGACGTATTTCTCAATATAGCAGGAGGCCTCAAAGTGACTGACCCGGCGGTAGATCTCGCTATCATCTGCGCGCTCATCTCATCATTGGACGATATGCTCATCAGCAGGACCATGTGTTTTGCCGGAGAAATAGGACTCAGTGGTGAGATAAGGGCGATAAACTATATAGACCACCGAATCCAAGAAGCGGACCGCCTCGGCTTCAAAAAAATTATTATCCCAAAACCCAATTTAAAAAAACTCGTCACTTCTCGTGTGACCATCGAAATCATCCCCGCAAGCCGTGTGGACGAGCTATATGATATCTTGAGCTTCTAATTGGATAGAAAGATGACCAAATCCCAAAACACCTTGGAGCGTAGTGCAGAGCAGATCATTTTCTACGATGAAGATTGTGGATTTTGTTCTATGGCGGTACGTTTTATCAAAAAACATGCTCATCCCAAAGCATTTAAGTACTACGGACTACAGTCCGACATGGCCTACGATCTATTGAAGGAAAACTTTCCGGCTTATGCCAATATGGATACACTCGTACTCTATGACCAAGGCAATATTTATATCATGTCAGATGCTGCTGTCAAAATAGCCGTATGTTTTTCCTTTCCCTGGTCTATGCTCGCATGCTTACGCATAGTACCCGGACCACTAAGAGATTTGGGCTATCGCATGGTGGCAAGACTGCGCCAAAAATCAAATAATACCCTCTGTAATAACTCATAATACTCTTGATATGTACCCTACACTTGCTCCACATCAGCCCGTAGGATCAACAAAACACCATAACATCAGCCCCTAATACCGACGAACAGTACTCCAATGTATCAAAGTGTTATCTTTGTCGCATTAATGTACTAATCAATCAAAATATGAATCTCCATCGAGTCTTCCCCTTTCTGACTTGGTTACCCCTTGCAAAAAAGACCTTAAAGGATGATTTGGTGGCCGGCATTACCGGGACGATCATCTCCATTCCTCAAGCGGTTGCTTTTGCGATTATAGCCGGATTGCCACCGGTATATGGATTCTATACTGCGATCGTCACACCTATAGTCGCGGCGTTGTTTGGCTCTTCTTACCATCTGGTATCGGGTCCGGCTACAGCAATTTCGATCGTGATCTTTGCCACGATTACAAAATTTGCAGATCCGGTGACACAGGCGGAGAGTTACATAATGCTCACCTTTGTTCTGACCTTTTTGGCAGGGTTATTTCAGTTTTTGATGGGCTTGGCGAGGATGGGCAAACTGGTAGATTTCGTGTCCCATTCTGTAGTCATCGGCTTTACGGCAGGGGCAGGTATTTTGATCGCTTTCAAACAGTTAAAATATGTATTTGGAATCGATGTACCTAGAGGGAGTCATTTTTATGAGATCGTCCTTTATATCTTTAAGCATATTAGGGAGACGAACTATTATATATTGGCTGTAGCCTTAGGAACCATAGCAGTTGCGCTCATCATCAAATTATTGATCAAACCCCTCTCCAAATATTATATGTTGATTTCGATTATTGCCGGAAGTATTCTGGCGATCTTGCTCGGTGGGCCGGCCAACGGTATAGATTCGGTTGGAGAGATTCCAGCCAATCTACCCGTATTTAATGTCCCCGAACTAAATGTAACTAATATTTCTAAGCTTTATTCGGGGGCGCTTATTATCGCCTTACTCGGGCTCATAGAAGCTGTTGCGATTGGTAGGGCCATAGCCCTCAAAACACATCAAAAGATTGATGGAAATCAAGAATTTATCGGGCAAGGTCTATCCAATATGACGGCCAGTTTTTTTTCCGGTTTTATGGGTAGTGGATCTTTTACACGTTCCGGTGTCAATCACCAAGCCGGGGCAAAAACTCCGATGGCTGCTATCTTTGCTGCATTGTTTTTGACCGTAACATTGCTCTCCTTTGCTTCTTATGCTGTCTATCTGCCCAAAGCCGCCATGGGTGGTCTAATCGTCTTAGTAGGGTACAACTTAATCGACTTTCATCACATCAAACAGGTCATCCGATCGAGCAAACGAGAGCTTATCGTTATGGGGATTACTCTCGTAGGTACTTTATTCCTCGAGTTAGAAAACGCTTTGCTTTTCGGTATTTTGACTAGTTTGTTTTTCTACCTTGAGCGTACTTCCAAGCCCAATATCGCTATACTCGGACTAGACCAAAAACATCGATTTACCAATCTAGAACGATCGGATACTCTCCGAGTATGTCCTCAATTAAAAATCGTTCGTTTCGATGGTTCCATCTATTTTGGAGCATTAGAGGGGATTACTGACTTCTTTGCCAAACTATATGACAAAAACCGGATCAAACATGTCCTATTGATCGCTAACGGGATAAACTTTGTTGATCTGGCAGGTGCTGAATGGCTTACGCACGAAGTATTAAAATGGCA
>JAJRUR010000271.1 GCA_024277695.1 Bacteroidota bacterium
AGTCAGCGTCAGCCCTACTAATCCTCCTTCCGATCGTTGACCATAAAATGTACGCAATGGTGAGGGATGCGCATAGTTATCTCCCAGCAAATACTGCTCTGTGAGTGCTGTACTAAAAGGTCTAAGCCCCTCCAAATCCCAAAATAGTTCAAACTGTGTATCCTGCCCTTCAAGTATCGCCAATAACTGCTGCTCCTCAATCGCCAATATACCAAAGTCCCTAAACCAGACTTTGAGCTGATCAGTATAAGGGTGATCAGGGGCAGTGGCCTTGATGACCAAATTCTGAGACCAAACGGCAGTGTTCAGCAATAAGAAGAATAGAATAGGGGCAAACTTCAAATGATTAAATGTGAGCATGGTGAGTTATTTAGGATTAAAAAAATAAATTCTGGTTTTCAAAAATAATGAGCCATTAGATAGTTATCTCTTTAGATTATTGATATTATTGTACAATTTTGTCAAAAACGCATTTTTTTGTACTGAATCGGCAGTTATGGAGTACGAAGCATATTATTTGATCGCATTTTTCGGTGGTTTGATAGCCGGAGCGATCAATACCTTGGCAGGAAATGGATCGATGATCACCCTGGCGATTCTTACTGAAGTGATCGGACTACCCGGTACTCTCGCCAATGGTACCAATCGAATAGGCGTACTACTGAACTGTATAGGTGGACTACGTGGTTTTTCGAGGTCAACACTGCTTAAATTTCGTCCGAATATATCTTTTGTAGTTCCTGTGTTTATAGGAGCTCTTATCGGTGTATGGCTGGCGATCACACTGAGTAATGAGCAGTTCCTTTTTGTATATAAAACGATGATGGTTTTGCTCTTTTTTGTTATCCTCGCCAAGCCTGCTCGATGGATCAAAACAGAAATCGAAGATCCCCGACTGCCTTATTGGTTTATTGCGATGCTATTATTCCTCTTAGGTATTTATGGTGGTTTTATCCAGATGGGTATGGGATTATTTTTTTTAGCTCTTATGGTACTCGGCGCCGGACTACCCTTGATGCAAGCCAATGTACTCAAACTCTTAATCGTCTTACTTTATACGCTGATCGTCGTATGGTTATTTCAGTCCAAAGGCCTGATCGACTGGGAAATCGGGCTGGTGCTCGGTATAGGACAATATGGAGGTTCCTGGATTACAGCACGTTTTGGCAGTCAACTCCAAAAAATCGAACAATGGACATATTATTTATTATTGATCATGGTAGTATTGGCTATAGCCAAAATATTTGGTTGGATAGGATTTTGAAAAAAAATCTTCGAATATATAGGGTAGGGGGATTATGTGACAAGTGATGTGCATTTAATACGGCTCAAGCCAATAAAATTCTTCAAAGAATATGTAGCTTTATCTTTTTAAATAAAAAAAAATAGTTTATTAAAAAAAATTATGAACAAGTACGAAACATATTTTAATAAAATACTCTCCACTAGAAATGAAGAACAACTCCAAGCCATCCGGTCAACCGAAGGACCTGTTATGGTCATAGCCGGTCCGGGCAGCGGAAAGACCGATGTGCTCAGCCTAAGAATAGGATATATCCTCAGCCGGTCTGACATCCAAGCCTATAACATCCTTTGTCTCACCTATACCGATGCCGGTGTCACGGCTATGAAACGACGGCTTTTGCGTTATATAGGCCCTAGTGCTTACCAAGCGCATATATTTACATTTCACAGTTTCTGTAATAAAATCATCCAAGAAAATATCGAACATTTTGGCGGATATCGAGAACTACAGCGCCGCTCTGATCTAGAGCATATTGATATTATGACGACCTTAATCGATGCATTGCCTGTGGGGCACATTTTCAAAAAATTGAGAGGAGATATTTATTATCACAAACAGGGACTCGAAAACCTCTTTGATCTGATGAAGCGAGAAAACTGGTCACCTGATTTTTTGATCTCACATATCGACCGATTTTTGGATGAAGAAAAACTCCACGATCGGTTTTATTATAAACGAAACGGAAAGGGATATAAAAAAGGTGACTTCAAACAAAATGACTGGGACAAATTTGAAAAAAAATATAATAAAACTAAAGCTGCAGCCAAACTACTCCATCGGTACAATGAACTCCTTTTGGACTTAAAAAGATACGACTATACCGATATGATCCTTTGGGTCTTAAAAGCCTTTCAAAAAGATCCCGATCTACTCAGAGACTATCAAGAACAGTATCAATATATCCTAGTCGATGAATTTCAAGATACGAACGGCGCACAACTCCACTTGGTCAATCTACTCGCAGATTATTGGGAAAAACCTAACTTATTTGTCGTCGGAGATGACGACCAAGCCATCTACAAATTTCAAGGTGCCAATAAGCAGAACATCGAGGCTTTTAGAAAAAAATATGCACCAAAAGAAATTGTACTGAACAAAAATTATCGTTCGAGCCAAAGCATATTAGACCCCGCTACGCAGCTTATCCAATACAACACGGATCGCATCGCCGACAAAATACTCCTAGCTGCAGGACCCAATGCAGACTTTGATCAGCCTGTCAAAATAAAAGCGTATCCACACATTGACCAGCAAGAGGCAGACCTGGTCGCCCAACTTGTAAGACTCTATCAAGACGGACATGTAAAAGACCGACATTCGGTGGCCGTTATTTATAAAAAACATGTCCATGCCCAGCGCATCATAAAAATACTCGAAAGTTTGGAAATACCTATCGAGCTCAGAAAAAAAATCGATATCCTTCATACTCCTCTCATCCGACAGATCCTCCTTATCTTTAAATATCTCGAAGCACAGATGCGGGACCCTGACCAAAACGATGATATCCTATTTGAGATCATGACATTCCAATTTTTTGCTTTAGAGATTCGTGATATCCTCGACATTCAAAAAGAATATCTGCGCCGTAAAAGAAAAAAATCCTTATATGCGATCCTCGGAGATGAAGAATGGATGAAGGGTCAAGAGTTAATAAATCCGGATGCACTCAGCGATTTCAAAAATATGCTAGATGACTGGCTCGCCCAATACAGACGATATACCCTTCAAGGATATTTTGAATATATCCTCCAAAGTGGAAATATCTTGGACACCATTCTCCACGCACCCCATCGAGCTTGGTCACTCCAATTAGTCAATACCCTCATGGACTACATCAAAACCGAATCTGTAAAAACACCGGACATGCAGCTCAAGGATCTGCTCTACCAAATAGAGCAGATGCAGCAATATAACATCTCTATACCTACTAATAAAAGCCTCCAAACTCGTGCCGGAATCCAATTCATGACAGCCCACGGCGCTAAGGGACTTGAAATGGAATATGTCTTCATTATCAACGCTACAAACAAGGTATGGGACAATCCCAAAGGACAGAATAATAGGGATCTGGCCATTCCACCCTCACTTGTCGGTATCCAAGATCAACACTCCATCGAAGACGACCGAAGACTCTTCTATGTAGCGATGACAAGAGCAAAAAAATACTTAACCATCTCTTATGCACTCAGCGATGGAGATAAAGAATTTCTACCCTCTGAATTTGTCCAGCAAATCACAGACAATCCCTCCGTCCAAACGGAAAATGTTCTGTGTGATGAAGAACTCGTCCTCGATTTCTTACATCGCAATCTCATACCTGCAGCCTTAAAAGAAGATTGGATCGACAAAACACGTATCAAAGAACTCATAGATAATTATGTCATGAACGTCACCGGACTGAGCAAGTATCTACGATGTCCTGTCAGTTTTTATTTCGAAAATCTACTACGTGTACCTGCTGCCCGAAATGCTTCTATGGGATTTGGAAATGCCATTCACTACGCCCTCGAAGTGTTTTTTAGATTTAAGAAATTTGACCAGCCAAAAATATTATTGGAGGCCTTTGCCAAAGGTATGCATCTGTACCGCTCCCACTTTACAGAGCGAGAATACAATGATTTGCTCATATTCGGAAATCAAGAACTCGAGGCATACTACCAAAATTATCATACCCAATGGCATAAGGACAAACGATATGTGACGGAATTAGATCTAAAAAACATCCAGCACCGCGGTGTCCCCATATCCGGAAAAATAGATTTGATAGAACTGATCGATCATCAGGCATATGTACTGGACTACAAAACCGGCCGGTATGATCCTAAAAAACTCAAAGCACCACAGTCAGATGACGACTACGGTGCTGATTATTGGAGACAAATAATGTTTTATAAAATCCTGCTCGATGAGGATAGCTATCATAACTACAATATGCAAAAAGGCGCCATGGACTTCATTCAGAGAGATAACTACGGTAGTCACCAACGCAAAGAATTAGCCCTCACTCCGGAACACCTCCGTATCGTCTCAGACCAAATCACCGAGGTATATGCTCGGATAAAAAACTATGAATTCGAACAAGGCTGCGATGATCCCAAATGTAAGTGGTGTTCGATGAAAAACCAAACAACATAAAACCGAAAAAAAAATAAGAGCACTAACAAAAACCAGACGCTTATACACCAAATAAATGATTTAGCTCCAGTTTCGGCAGTTAAAAATCAATGGATAGAGGTAAATACATCAATTTTCTTGAAAAATATGATATGGATTACAACGAAATATTTTTATTCGACCGGGATAGCATGATAGAATCGGAGAACAGTTCTCAGCTCCGGTGCTACGAACCCCGCCGGGGCTTTTCTCTAGAGGAGCAAACAGTTCGTAGCACCGGAGCTGAGAGCTGTTCTCCGATTTTTCAAGAAAATTGATTTATTTACCTCTATCCATTGATTTTTAACTGCCGAAACTTGAGTTAAATCATTTATTTGGTGTATAAGCGTCTAGTTTTTGTTAGTGCTCTTATTTTTTTTTGGTTTTATGTTG
>JAJRUR010000272.1 GCA_024277695.1 Bacteroidota bacterium
ACTCATCCATCGACTCCAAGCCGTCTATTTCGATGACCTTGCTCGTAAGTCCTGATTTGGGAGTAGCTATCGAACCTCCATTTGCTACAGCTGACAAGTTTATCGATCGATTATCCAATAAAATCATAGCTTGCTCCGGTGCTCCACGCTCCCAGTGAGGTACTTTACAAGCTTGCCTAAAGACGCGATCCGCCCCATAACGCTCCATCAATTCGGCAGACCAGTCCAAGGCTTTGATCGACCCTTCGGAACCGGATAGTCTGGGACCAATTTTGCACAATTCTCCTAACTGCTTATATGACTCCTGCCCTGTCAGCGCCAAATCAAAAAAAGACTGGATAACCTGTGCATCAAGCGCATTATCTTGAGCTTCTCCCGTATGTGGGATCAGTACACAGGCAAGTACATATAGTAGCTGGAAATTGATTTTCATCGAAAATTATATACTTTGATATATTGACATACAGTCAATACTTACTTGGGGATATCCGCATGGATATACATAAGAATATGCACTCAGCATCCTGCAATCCTTCGTTCTTTTTTCTTTACATTTTCTTCATTTCATCCTCTTTGACTTGCTGCACAACTTCCTTACCGCCAAATGGGATAATGACTCCGGCCGTCCATTGTATATTGTCTGTAATTTCGACTCCGTATTTTCCTTCTAGAAAGATATTGAGCCCTGAACTCACATTAAATTTCAGTCCACCACCTGCATTGACACCGATATTGGACTCTGCGGATGAGATACCTTGTAAACTTTCAGCTAAGCGCCCCCAACCTAAACCCAACAAACCATAAAGAGCTAGATTATCAGAAAACCACTTATTGAGATGAATATCCATATCTACAATAATCCGAGATGCAGATTCATTTTGGATTTGAGGAGTTTCAAAAACATAAGAGACATTTGGGACTATATCAAGAACTTGATGCAGGCTGATGTTGTATCGTGCATTGATACCTATATCGCCATCGAGGTACACTGCACCGGCCCCGATACCACTTTGAGCTTGAAGTCCAAATACGCAAGCAATTACTACTAATAAGGTTAGATAAAGATTTTTCATAAGATATATAGTTTTGCACAAATATAAATTCTGTGTGTTTAAAAAACAAATCCACGTCCACAAAATTCTATGCACTTGCCCTATATGGGGCTATCTTTTTCTTTTTTAGCTGTTCTCGATGATAGATTTGCGTTGTTTTTCTAAGGATTTGTTTTCTACAGTTAGTTCTCTGATGTCTTGGTCTAGGGATTGTACTACACGGACTACTTTATCACTAACAGCACGGACATTATGGAGCGAATTGGATATTTTGCGTTGTACGATCCAATCCGAAATCAGGTTATCAAAAAAGATATCCGTAAATCGTGAAAAAGTATCCATCTGGATGTTAAAATCTACGCGTGCACTATTACCGTAGATTTGGTAGAGCCCATTTTCCAGTTGACCTAAGATATGCTGCGTTTGGTAGGAGAGATTTTTGGCTCGATCGATGGCACTATATTTTGCCCAGCCAGATCTTCTGCCTCCGCCATACATATCCCAGTTGCCCCAGTTTTTGGCCGCTTGCAATTGTTGTTCCATCTGCTTGACATACTGAATCGCTTTTTTGGCAAGTGCGCTCGTTTTACGTATATTGAAGATCAGTTGTTCATTTTCCTCTTTTTTCTTTAAGATGTTTAAGAGTCTCTTGCCTGCAGAGGAATTGCTGCGCAGCAATTCCTTTTCACGTCTTTTGATCAATGCTTGATATTCTGCCTCTATGCCTTCGAGCTTGGAGAGTTTTTTTTCAAGCAAAGAACGCTCATAATCCGATAACTCCACAGTTTTTCTAAATTCTTCATATTTGAGTGAAGCCTGGATGTATTGCTGGCGTTCTTTTTCGATTTGTTCTTCTTTAGATCCCAACACTTTGTAAAAAAAGCCCTTTAAGCTTTTGCCTTCGAGCTGATCGTACTCCTTAAACTCTTTATTCATTTTTTTCTCTAACTTATCCAGCTTTTTGTATTGTTTTTCTATTTTGGGCTGAAGTTCAGACAAATATTCTCTTATGCGATTGAGTTCATAGTACTTCTTTTTAATTTTTTTGAGGGATTCTGCAGTTAGCGACATATTGATCATTATTTTAGTGGGCTAAAAATACATAGCTATTCAAGAATAATGTATAAATTGCTCTACTTTTATTGACTAACTAACAAAAAACATTAAAACATATGGGATTTTTAGGTGATATGCGCAAGCTACTTTTCGGAGTAAAGTCCGTCAGCAAAACGGCCAAAAACAAGCTAGAAGATATAGTCGAAGACAAGGCAGAAGATTTGATTGATCACGGCAAAGGTGCTTTAAAATCTGCAAAAGATTTTGTGGATGAAAAGTTCGAAAATCTAAAAGACAAAGCTACGGACACCGGTACAGACATTACCGGCAAAGTAAAGTCAGGCACAGAAGATCTCTTGGGCAATGCAACGAAAAGTGCAGGAGGAGTGCTCTCCAAGGCTAAAGATCTCGGTGGAGAGCTCTTGGATAGTGCCAAAGATCTCACGGAACAAGCCGGCGAAAAACTCGGTGATCTGACAGAGTCCGCCACCGAAAAAAGTGACAAGATTTGGGACAAAATCATCGATGGTTCGGATAAGGTATCGGATAAAGTATGGAATGCGGGAGATGACCTGGCTCGAAAGGCCAAAGAAATAGGCAAAAAGATAGATGAAAAACTGGACGAAACACTCGAAGACTTCAAAAGGAAAGAAGCCGTGTACGAGGCCAAGGAAAAGGAGATGGACAGTGATGGTGACGGATTTGCGGACAAGCCCATTGATTTTGGTGGTTCTACCCTTGCGGGAACAGATGATTTTTTTGAAAAAGCCAAACGTTTTGCAGAGGGCAAACCTTTAGAAGGAAATATAGCAAAAGATGTGCCCGACCAAGATGATGACGATGTATTGGAACTCCCCGGATTTGATGATGAGGATGGTGATGGTGATGAACTGGTGGACGATGCCCACATCGTAGATGATGACGAATAAGCTATAAAGTTTAAGTCTCCCACGGATGCTTATGATTCACCCCAGTGCTGATAAGAGAGTCCGTGCCTTTAGTTCGGTCTCTTCCCACTCGATCTCCGGATCACTTTGGTCCACAATTCCTCCACCTACATATAAGTAATAGCCTGCAGTTCCGAATTCCATGCATCGCAAATTGACATATAAATAACTCTCTTTGTGGAGATGTACAGGTCCCAAATATCCGGTATAATATCTCCTATCAAAGGGTTCAAAGAGAAGAATATCTTCAAAAACCTTTTTCGGTGGAATGCCACAAACTGCCGGCGTGGGGTGAAGATGCTCTGCAAGTCGTTCCAAATCCAAGCCCGCATGCCACATTTCAAATGGAGTACACAGATGCTCAACAGCTCCAGCACGCATCGTATGTACAGTTCCACTTCTGTACTCTACGCGATGCTCTTTGAGTACGCCATCAATATACCGAACTACATGCTCATGTTCTTTGAGGTTTTTGGCACTCCAATCCTGCCCTCCATCCTCCAAGCGGCGTGTCCCTGCAAGCGCCATGGTATATGCTCTTTCTTCATCCCAACGCAGCAATACCTCCGGAGTAGCTCCCATCCATGCTCCCTGACCGGGAATATTAAATAAATAGACCAGTACCTCCGGATATTGTTCTTTGAGCAGGTCAAACGATCCCATAACATCACTTGACGCAATAGGAATGTACATAACACGAGATAAAACTATTTTTTCTAAGGCTCTTTCATGGATAAATCCAATGGCTTTAGTAATATAGTCCAAATACGTACGCTTTGTGATATGGTTTTGATGGCGCTGTTGCAAAAGCTTTATGTCCAATGTCGGATTGAGTAAAAATTGATCCGGCCGAATCTTTACCGGCTCCACCTCCCCTCCTAAGCGAAAAGGATGTATGACAAACCCCGGTGCATCGCTGAGCCAACTAAGGTGCGCACCCTTTTGCTTCACCAAAAAATGATCCCTAGAACCTGCCGGCGAATACACTACAAATAAATCCTTCTCACTCAACTTAACCATGATAAATCCATTTGTCCAACGTAGCTCTTCTATCGGGTTTGCCTGTAGCTGTCTGCTCAAATGCATCCACAAAGAATATCTTCCTAGGCCGATCGTAGGGTTCCAAATATCGAACCAGATCCTCACGCAATACGTCCAAGTCAAGTACTTCGGTTTTGGATTCGATCACCAAAATCAGTTTTTCGCCCAAAAGATCATCCGGCATACCTGCCAAAAAAAAACGGCATGGAATTAGGCATTCGAGTTGCTTCTCGAGCAGCTCGGGTATCAACTTGATACCCCCTGAGTTGATCACACGATCTATACGACCTCGCCAAAGAAATCGTTGATCATCCGGACAATAGACCAAATCATTGGTTTTAAAAAGTTTCTGATGTAGATGCTGCGTATGGACAATAAGACATTCTCGCTCATCCGTTGTAAATCGGATACCTTTCAAGGCTCGAAAAAAAGAGTCCATACCAATTCGTCGTACCGCAACATGTGTAAGGGTTTCGGTCATACCATAAGAGAGATATGCCTCAAGCCCTAGCCGTACGATGTTGTCTTCGAGCTGTTTGGTCAGCGGTGCGCCTCCAATCAACCAAGTTTTGATCAGTGCTAACTGATCCTGTGTCTTTTCTATGCTCATCTGTAGCTGCATTGGGGTCATCGCAACAAAATCTATCGCACAACAGAGCTTCTCCAATGGTGTACTCGAGGGATCAACTATCGTGAGTTTGGCCTTGAGG
>JAJRUR010000273.1 GCA_024277695.1 Bacteroidota bacterium
CCGAAGCCGTGGTTTCGGTTCCCTCCTATCGAGTGCTCCCAATGGCACTCGATCCGCTCGTCCCTCGCGACCGTCGGTCATCCTTCTAAGCGAGATGAAAATCGAGCTTCATAAGCGCATAAGCGCATAAAGCTGGACGTAGGTCCTATTCATAATCCTAATAAATGTGCTACAATATATAATTTTTTCTAAAAAATCCAAAAATATATTTTACTGTGTATCATAACTACACAGTAAAATTTTTTCGCTCAAGCAGCTCGCAGAACCTATCTCTAAATATACTTCCTTCTTTTATTTCTCTGCAATTCTGTGTACCTTAGCAGTCTTCAAAAACTACTATGCTCGAGGACTTTCAAGGCGATTTTCTGACCGATGAGCTACATCGTAGCATCTATGCCACAGATGCGTCTATCTACCATGTACTACCCGAAGCGGTTGCTTATCCCAAGGACGAATCCGATCTGGTGCGGTTGGTACACTATGCCACCAAACAAAAAACTGCTTTGATCCCCAGATCCGGAGGCACTTCCTTGGCCGGACAATGCGTCGGTAACGGCATCATCGTAGATGTATCCCAACACCTCAACAACATCCTCGATTTTGATGCAAAAGGACGTTGGGTCAAAGTACAACCGGGAGTCATTCTTGACGATCTGAACCGTTTCTTACGAGCTCGAGGATTTCAGTTCGGTCCCAATACCAGCACCTCCAATCGCTGTACCCTAGGCGGTATGGTAGGCAATAATTCCAGCGGATCTTCCTCCATCAAGCACGGTACCACCAGAGACCATTGCATCCATATCCGTGCCGTTTTGTCCGATGGTAGCATCACGGACTTTTATCCCCTCCGCCCGGAACTATTCGACCAAAAAATACGACAATCCGATTTTGAAGGACAACTGTATCGTCAACTAAAAACCCTGCTCAGTCCGCGCGACATCCAAAACGAAATCATCCGCCAATATCCAAAACCATCCATCCATCGACGCAATACCGGATATGCACTTGACCAACTCTTGTCCTACTACCCTTTTGACCAATCGGCTCCGTCATTTAATATGAGCAGCTTACTCTGCGGATCGGAAGGTACTTTGTGTCTCTTTTCTGAGATTACACTAGCTATAGTGGCGCTAGACCCTCCATATCGGACACTTATAGCCGTTCACTTCCACTCTATCCGAGAAGCTATGCAAGCCGTCCCTTGGATTATGCGTATAGAACCCTATGCCTGTGAGTTGATGGATAAGACTATTTTGGACTGCACCAAAGCCAACAAAAAATATGCAGCTTATCGCCAATTTGTCCAAGCTGACCCGGAAGCTATTCTGATGGTAGAGCTAAAATCTGCAAATGAAAATACCCTATCTCAATTATCCAACAAACTGATCGATCTCCTTACGGAAAATAAACTTGGCTACAGCTATCCGATATTACGTGGAGTTGAAGCCCAAAATGCTTGGGAACTCCGCAAAGCAGGCCTAGGATTATTGGCCAATCTACCCGGAGATGCCAAAGCCGTAGCTTGTATAGAAGACACCGCTGTAGATATCCATGAGCTGACGGACTATATCGACGAATTTAGCCGGATGATGGCAGACTTTCGTCAAAGATGCGTTTATTATGCACATGCCGGAGCCGGAGAACTCCACCTGCGTCCCATCCTCAATCTCAAAACCCAAAAAGCCGTCCGTGAGCTCAGGCAGATCACGGAGCAGACAGCACATTTGGTCAAAAAGTACAAGGGCTCGCTCTCGGGCGAACACGGAGATGGTCGCGTACGATCCGAATTTATACCTATCATGTACGGAAAGCGCATCGTACAACTTTTTGAAAGTATCCAGCGCGTATGGGACCCACAGAATATATTTAATCCCGGCAAAATCGTACATCCACTACCTATGGACAAAGACTTACGTCAAAGTACGGGCCGCGAGGATCCTGTCTTTAGGACCGGTTTTAGATTTGACCCGGAGCAGTCCTTTTTTCAGTCGATAGAGCAGTGCAATGGCTCCGGAGATTGTAGAAAACCCTTCGAATCCGGAGGTGTGATGTGCCCCAGTTATATGGCCGGAAAGACCGAATCTCTCACGACTAGAGCAAGAGCCAATGCACTGAGATCCTACTTGACCAATAGCAAAAACCCCTGGATAGAAGAGGACTTATTTGATATCCTAGATCTATGCTTAGGATGCAAAGCCTGTGCCTCAGAGTGCCCCTCCAACATCGATATGGCGCGTTTCAAATCCGAATTTTTGTACCAACGAAGAAAGGCAGGAATCACCAGCAAGGCAGACAAATTGATCGCCACAATGGACCAAAAATATCATCACGCCTATCATCTGGGTGATCTGTCGCATCGTCTAGCAATCAGCCAATCGGTTCTATCCAAAGCCCGCAAAGAGATGAATATCCATCCGGAACGATCTATCCCTACCTTGGCAAAACAGACTTGGCAACAATGGTGGAAAAAAACAGGCATCCGACAAAATCCGAAATCTTCGCAAAATGCCGTCCTTTTATTCTGCGACGAATTTACCAACTACTTTGAGCCCCAAATAGGCATCCAAGCTACCAAACTATTCCAACAACTCGGCTATACCGTCCATATCCCTCAGGTCAAAACCAGCGCCCGATCAGCTATCTCCAAAGGTTACCTCGAATATGCATCCAAAGCCATTGACCGTATCATCGATACATTCAGTACCATAGACCATATACCCATCGTAGGTATAGAGCCTTCTGCCATCCTAGGATTTCAGGACGAATATCCCGACTTATGCCACGCCAAAAAACGACAAAAAGCTCTCCGGCTAAAACAGAGAAGTTTTGTATTTGAAGATTTTATCTATCGCGAGTGGAAAAATAATCGGATAAGCTCTGACCACTTTGACACACAAAGTAGAAATATAGTAGTCCATACACATTGCCATCAAAAATCCTTAGCATCCGAAGACAAAGTGCTATTTTGCCTCCGGATCCCTAGGGGACATCAGGTCAGCAAAATTGTCTCTACTTGCTGCGGCATGGCGGGATCCTTTGGCTATGACCGATCGCATTATGCATTTAGTCAGCAGATAGCCGAACTGGGACTGTACCCCTCTCTACGTAACACTCCCCCGGATCATATCGTGGTAGCTACAGGTACCAGTTGCAGACATCAAATCAAAGACGGTCTCCAAAAAAAATCCTTGCATACGGCAGAAGTACTCTATCAAGCCCTCATCCAAAAACCAAAAAACATTGTCTAAAAAAATTATTATATATTGCTACTTTGTCGTCCTATATTTTGGCCATACCGTGCTGTTACAGGCACAGTCTCCGGAGCCAAATATCCTCCAAGCCGGATTTTCGATAGACACATCCATCCATCAGATTACAAGTGACGACCTTGGGAGGCTGGTACTGCGCACGGACGACAAAACACTTTTTTGCTATGACGGCTATGAAATAAAACCATGCCGGACTCCCGGCAAAAACAAATACAAAGTAGATATTACCAATCCCCATGTACGATCATTTCTCTACGACAACCCCAATATACATATTAGTAGCACTGCGTACTATCTTGACCAATTTTGGATAGGAACAACTGCACATGGAGTATTTGTTTTGGACGAACAAAATAAAATAATACACCGAATCCGTCCACAGTCCGGACTCCATGACAAGCACATCATAGACTTGTATGCCGATGACTGGGGGCAGCTCTGGATCCTAACCAAAAAAGGAGGACTATATTCGTATCAAAAAAAACCCTTTGGCAAGAGCCTAAAAACTCCTTTTGGTACAGTAGAGTGTATAGCTATGGATGAGGATAATGTGCTATGGATCGGAACCAAAGAAAATGGTCTGTATCAATATACGGAAGCCAATCTTTTTCAGAAAATAAACTACAGCAATACCGGAGAACCTCAGAATATCAAAGCCATACAAATAGATAACCGGGGCACGATTTGGTTTCTGGATGCACAAGAGGGACTTTTCTCCTATGACCCATCCAAAGGAATCACCGGATATGACCTCCCCATATTAAAAAAAATAAGAGACAACGCCTTACAGGACATGGTCATAGATCCGGGTGATCGGATATGGATAGCTACATCAAAACAAGGAATCGTTTTATTGCAACATGATGACGAATCCATACTAAACCTTAGAAGCTATACGAGCGATAACGGTCTATCTCAAAATGACATTCAACGGTTGATCAAAGACAATAATCAAATTTGGTTTATCACAAAATCAGATGGTATCGGGTGGATAGATTTTGATCATTTTCAGCTCCATTTTTTTGACCACATACAGAATAACATTCCTAAAGAGATAAAAAAAATGACGATAAATAGGGATGGAGATATCGCTATACTCTCTGCCGAGTCTATTTATTCGAAAAATAAAAATACGCAAAAATGGGTAGAACATAAGATCGATATCAATAAAGCAATCAAAGACATAGCCCTGGATGATAAAGGTAATCTATGGGCAACGCGTCCGAGCGGAGTACTCCTCTTGGGGCAAGACAGCGAAAAAAAATATTTCTATCCGTACAAAAATACAAAAAGATATGCCCCAGCAAATAAAATCGCGGTCTTTCAAAATCAACTATTTGTAAGCACAGATGAGGATTTATACTCAGAAAAAATACCTTTGGCGGAATATCGACCACCAAAAATAACATCCTTGAGCATTAAGCTCAATTATGAGACCATAGATAGTACAAAATATAAAGAACATCCATCTTCGACCATTCAGCTCAAACACAATCAAAATAATATCGGTTTTAGTTATAGCGGGATACAGTTAGCAGAACCCAAAGCTATTCGCTTTAGCTACCGTCTAGTAGGTATTTCGGACAAGTGGAGCCGTCCTTCTCCCAATACGGATGTACAGTTCAGCCATTTGCCACCCGGCAATTATCGCTTCGAGCTCAAAGCATTGCACGCCTTGGCGCCGCACTTGAGCTCTACAGTAGCACAACAGTCCTTCAGAATAAAACCTGCACTTTGGACAGATGTACGTCTAAAATTATTAGCTGTACTACTGGGTCTCGCTTTTATGTATTGGCTGTACAAAATTCGAATAAAAAAAATAAAACAAAAAAACAAAGAAGACCAAGAAGCATTAAAAATCAAAAACAAAATACTGGATCTGGAACGTACCGCTTTGCAATTGCAGATGAATCCGCATTTTATTTTTAATGCGATGAATAGTATCAAAAAACACCTTCGAGATAAGGACACGGAACGCTCTGAAATGATCCTGAGTAAGTTTGCTACTTTGATGCGCGACACACTCGAGCACTCCAGAAAAGATCGAGTAACGCTCGAAGAAGAAATAGAATTATTGGAAAATTTTTTGAGCATAGAACAGCATTCGGGAAGTACTCCATTTGATTATGACATAGTGTATCGAGAAGAGGATTTGGACATCTCTATCCCACCACTCATGATTCAGCCTTTCGTCGAAAATGCCATCATCCACGGCGTACGCAAAATACAAGCACAAAAAAAAGCTACTATCGTAGTGCGGTTCGAAGAGCTAGGCCAAATGCTCCGAGTCACTATAACCAATTCGGGACCGCCTTATGATCCATCCAAAAAAGAAAAAACACATATCTCCCTAGCTAGCAAAGTCACGCAAGAACGCCTGGCACTGATACCCAATACACGCAAAAAAAATATTGAAATCAAAAACATCACTGACCCCCAAGGTCATCACATAGCAGTAGAGGTCACACTATGGCTGCCACAAATATCCTGAGCCAAGTGTGCAGTCTCCCCTTGCTCATAGAGCAGCATATTGGAGTCCAAACCTATCAACAATAAAACAAAAGCTGTCCCGCAATCATAGTGCAGCATCTCTAAGGATTATTCTGTATATTTGCTCGACTATGCAAGCTATTATTATAGATGATATACCGAGTGCCATCCAATTGCTAAAAGAGGACGTCGAAAAATATTGTCCCGAAATAGAAATTGTCGGCACTGCCGGCACAATCGTCGAAGCTGTAAAAACTATTAACAATCTAAAGCCGGAATTATTATTTTTGGATATCGAATTGCCCAAAGGTACGGGATTTGATATTTTGGACATGGTGGCACATAGATCCTTTCAAGTTATATTTACGACAGCTTCCAATGCATATGCTATAAAGGCATTTCGATATGCGGCGATGGATTATCTTCTAAAACCTATAGACTCCGAACAATTAAAAGAAGCAGTACAGCGAGCAAAAAACAAGCACATTGCAGCACAAGTACAGCTAAGTTTGGCATCTGATGCCTACAGCAATCAAGGGATGACTGACCATATTATGCTACACACCTCAGAAGAAATAAAAAAGGTACGCATCAGCGATATTATCCGTTGTCAATCCAATGATAACTATACTATGTTTTATTTTACCGATGGCAAAAAATTATTTATTTCAAAAACGCTCAAATATTTTGATAATATTTTGACGGAGCATGGATTTTTGAGAGTCCATCAGTCACACCTCATCAACCCCAAACATCTTGAAACCTTTGTCCGAAAAGACGGTGGGTACTTGAGGATGTGTGACAAAAGTCAAGTACCCGTATCCGTCCGTAAAAAACCAATGGTGCTCAGTTTTCTAAATCGATAAAGTGACAGGTCGATTGGTAACGATAGGTACACTTGACTTGTACTTCCATACCACTCTGCTTGATTAAAAGACCTTCGGCTTTTATTTCACTGATTTGATCTGTCCCTTTATCTTTAATAAATATAGCTTCATCCATTAAGCGCTCCAATTCCTCGCATCCTACAAATAACCCCCTAAGTAGATTAAATGCATCCATCACTCTGGTATTCTGCAAATACAACGCTGTACTATATCCATTATCAAAGTCACTATAAATAACCCGATGATCTTCATCCAATACATATAGAATTTTTGTCTTAATATGTGCATCACTGACACGGTAGAGCAAGGTGTCCGCACCGGCCACTACATCCAACTCGTTTTGGATATAAGCATTGATGGCAGAGACAGGGTCGTTACAATCTCCTAGCTCGTAGCCCACATCCGGTACAGGGAGCGCCGATATAAACGCATCAAAAACATATCCCTCCAAACCGACAAAACTGACTTTGATCCACCTTCCGATATACCATCCGGAACGTATTGTTTTTTCAGAATCAAAATGCTGATCTTCGGAAACACGCAATGCATCACCATAGCCCATCGTCGTGATAATCTCTCCATTTTTGTCCGGAAAGTTACGTAGGTGTAGTCCATTGAGAGCATGCACATAAATAGTTTGACCCTCAGAATAATCGATTTGTGGAGTCGTATCTGCTTTGGCAGAAATACCGATGAGCAAAATCATTGCTAATAAAAAACTCTCCAATACATTTAATTTGTTTTTCATAATATCTACTTTTTTTTTGTGAAATAAAATATGATCAGGATCATTAGCCGGATCTGACACAAATATCCATGATCAAAAGCGCCCAATCAATAGCACATCAGCAGATGTGATACTTTGGTGAGTATTCGTAATGAATTGTTGAGATTGTGAAAGGAGCTTTGCTTATTCCACTTTGGATGGGGTTAGGTGGAGGACAACCCCTTTGCGTTGTTGCGGTCGGAATCCTCTCCGTAGGATGAGACTGCTTCGTCGTGCCTCATCGCAGATGTCATTGCGAGACAGCCGTGATGGTGCATCGAGGGCTTGCCGCTGCCGAAGATAATCCGAGATGTCTAAATCGAGGATCACAAGCGCATAAGCTGTCAAGCGCATA
>JAJRUR010000274.1 GCA_024277695.1 Bacteroidota bacterium
ACATCATTTGCTGCACGAGAGGTATTTGTAGGTACGATGTCCACAATATATAGTATAGGCGACGATGGATCTGAAAAGAGTATTCGAGAGCGTATGCGGGCGGAGATTAATCCTATAACAGGAAAGCCGGTTTATAGCTTAGCTACGACATTGTCGCTGTTGATTTTTTACTTATATGCCATGCAGTGCATGAGTACGCTTGCAATCGTCCAACGGGAGACCGGTGGATGGAAATGGCCGATATTTCAGTTAGTATATATGACGGCACTAGCGTTTTTAGGAGCTTTTTCTGTATATCAACTCTTATCTTGATAGGTTTAGAGCACTCTAATGCTCAAAAGCAAAGAATGATGGGAATGCCTACAACTATTACCCCTGCAAATTATGGTTATTTTTTATCTGTATCATTTTATTTATAAAATTTATCTTCATTCCATTTTAATGGGTTGTTTATTATATACTTTGAAATATTGTGAAATGAATATTTATTTCGGATAATATGGTCGTAATATCGGGATTGCCATTGGAAATCTGCGCGAATTTTACGTGCATTTTTGGTTACCCCAATTTTATACCCACGAACAATGGATGCCAAATTTTTGGATTGGGGTCCGAATTTGTTTTTGGATTGTGATGATGCGGTTGGTTGGGGCGTTGGTTGTAGTAGAGACGCAAAATTTTGCGTCTCTACCATTGCGTCATCAACCATCGCCCCATCAACCGTTTTATCATCACCATTTTTATCAATAATAACAATTCCGTGTATATGATTTGGCATTACCACAAATGCACCTAATTTTACAAATGGAAAATGCGCAGGTATTTCAAACCAATATTTTTCTGCCATATTCCCAATTTCATTCAATTGCATTTTTCCATCAATAACATCACCAAAAAAATGTTCTCTATTTTTCGTACAGATGGTTATAAAATACATACCATTACTGCCATAATCCCAATTGGGTAATCGGGCTGATTTTATACGGTATTTATTTTTATATTTTTCTGACATTATTCAGGTCGGTATTTTTTCTTTTGCTTGCACACAACGGGAGACTCTGCGCACCAACCCTATCCTCCTGACCACCAAGCTCCACAGTATCCCCTGTGTGCACAGACAAAAGTAGCAAATCTTTTTAGGATCTGGGAAAGGTGTGGTCCCGATATACGGCTTCAGAACAGCAAAATAGCAGATTATGGAAAAAAAAGGCTTCTTAAGCACCTTTTTAACTCTTTTAGGCCAAGTTTGGTACTTCACCTCCATTTATAAAGCATCGATACTTTGCTTCCGTACGACCAATTTGAATAAACATACCAATCAGATAGTGGTAATTATCATCAGGATCAGTGAGGTCTTCTAATTTTCGAATATCAGTATCTATATCATTATTCCACCAACCTTTAAACTCAGCTACTAACTTATTTTCTTCGTTAGAATCTCGTCTATGAATTATTAAATCTGGTCTTAAACCTTTCAGAAATCTTCTTGAAGTTTTTGCATCACCGTAATTTTTGTTATATTCTGAGTCCAAGTCTAATGTAGCGTATTCTGTCCCATTCAATAAGTCGCTCAAATGAATTCCTGCCCTAAATACGAATGCTTGTTCTAATCCTTCTCTATCACCATCAGCAAAACGCAATAAAAATCTCTCTTCTTGATAAACTAAATTAATTGCATCTCGTAGAATGGTAAATAAATATGCCTGTTCTTCACTCATTAATTTTAATCTTTTAAAGGTTAGTCGTTTTAATGTTTAATTAATGGTCGCCCGTTTGATAATTGCACCTTCGTTATTCCGCTGAGGCACAACGGGAGACTCTGCGCACCAACCCTATCCTCCTGACCACCAAGCTCCACAGTATCCCCTGTGTGCACAGACAAAAATAGCAAATCTTTTTAGGATCTGGGAAAGGTGTGGTCCCGATATACGGCTTCAGAACAGCAAAATAGCAGACTATCCCTCAATCTAAGGCACAGAGTGCTAGAGCTTATCTCCCCTGTGGTCGTATTCTCTTTTGTATACTAGCTTTTATATAGACCAAAAGGGTTTATCTTTGCCGCTTTATGAGTCAGCAGTACAAAATCAAACTTAAGCAGTTCGAAGGTCCTTTTGACCTATTGCTCTTTTTTATTGAGCGAGATGAACTGGATATCTATGATATACCGATAGCTCAAATCACAGATGAGTACTTAAGTTATATTCAAGAGCTCGATCAAGTAAATATAGATAATGCGAGCGAATTTATTTTGGTGGCGGCGACCTTGATGCGCATAAAAGCAAAAATGTTGCTCCCACGCAAAGAACTGGACGAAGAGGGCAACGAAATCGACCCTCGCGAAGAGTTAGTTCAGAGGCTGCTGGAGTACAAAAAGTATAAGAGTGTCTTGGAAAGTATGCGTACACTTGAATCAGAGCGTGCCGGCAAGCACTATCGCGGTAATCTCCAACGCGAAATTTCCCATATTGCGGAGACTGCACTCGTCGATGTAGAATTGGAATCTGTTTCTCTTTTCAAAATCATGAAAGCCTTTGAGCGTGTCATGTCTAGATTTGAAAATCAAAAATCCAAGCAAGTCCATCAAATACTTCAGTACGAGTACACTGTACAAAACCAACAAACACGCATTACAGGGCTATTGACCCAAAGAAAACGCTGTGATTTTGACGCTCTGTTCGGCAGCTGTGAAAATAGAATACATGCCATCGTCTCTTTTCTTGCCCTACTGGAAATGCTTCATTTGCAGAAATTACGAATTATTCAAGGCTTGGGAGTGAATAATTTTTGGGTACAGATCAATCAGGATTACGAAGAGGAAGAGTAACAGTACTATTTTCTTGTACTAAAGCGAATGGACCTCTGCCTTTAACTTTTGCAGATCGCGGACGAGTAGTCGGCGGCGATCGAAGGTAAGCAAATTTTCTGCACGGAGCTCGTTGAGTATGGTTGTAACCGTCTGCCTCGAAGTAGCAGTAAGATTAGCTATTTCCTGATGTGTAATAAACTTACGTACTACATACTCATAGCCTACACGCTCACCTCGTCGATCTACCAAATCTATTAAAAATTCTATAATTCTACTCCTAGAATCTTTAAATACGAGGGACTCTAATCGCTGTTCCATCCTCAATGCTCTAGATCCCAAAAGTTTCATAAAAAACATGCTCAATCCACTGTGATCTTTCAACAGACTATCCATCATGTCCCGATGAATCTCACATAGCTCGGTGGGCTCCATAGCCATTGCAAAATCTTGACGCTTGCTCTGTCCTGCAAGAACCAATTCGCCAAACACTTCTCCCTCACGCAAAATGGCCTTGGTAACTTCTTTATTAGAGTCCGAATCGTAGCTGCCTATTTTTACTCGTCCTGAATTGATAAAATATATGACATCAGCGTTTTCTTGGGACATATAGATATATTCACCTCTTTTATACTGTGTGTGCTTCAATCCATGTTTGGACATTTCCAGTTTCTTGGGACATAATATACCGGATACATCTAGAGATTCTAAATACCAAATTCCGTGTTGGTCCTTCATGATCCGGCTATGTTTTAAGACTTAATATAGATTCAAACAACCACTATGGCTGATAAGTTTAACATGTTGTATTCATTGGGTAGCGAGTGCTTTTGTCAGGTCAAATGCATTCGTTTTTTTTTGAAGGGCAGGATACTTCATTTTAAAACCTTACATGTCGAGACCTCAAATGTCATGGATACGCAAGTGCATTTTTTGGACAAACGTTTTGACTAGAGGGTTTTCGCTAAGCATCAAATCAAATCGCTCCCGCTGACTGAGCATATATTTAGGTTTTTCGATTTCTTCTTCGAGATGGGCATCTTCGACGATTTCAAAACTATATGCTATTTCCGGACGTTCGAAATGTGTGCGGATCAGATGTAGCAATTCTTTTTCGTGCTCGATCGAGGTTTTGGCTACTTTACCGGATACGCTGACTTTGATTTCGTGATCCCCGATGATATAGATATCAGCATTTTTGAGTGTCATTTTTAAGCTGGGTGAGCTTACGGAATCAGCATAGTTGGACCACAGTTCTTGGAGATATTCCAGTTGGAGAGGTTGCACATTTGTCTTGGACGATTTTTCTTCTTCTACTTCCTTGTCCAGAGCATCTAGCGAGCGTACTGAAATCAGATCCGGCACATCACTCGTACCTGTGTAGGCACTTAACTCTTGGGTGTTCTCAGGAGGTAGATCTTTGGAGTTTGGTATTTCGTCATGCCTTGGGGTTTTTTCTCGAGCGTATTCATCATCCGGTGTCGGTTTAGGATCTGTGATAGCATTGGCGCCTGACAGGTTTGTGGGTATTTCTGTATC
>JAJRUR010000020.1 GCA_024277695.1 Bacteroidota bacterium
GTCTCATCAATCTCTGCTTTACTTCTTTTGCCGGTGCCTTTAGTAAGTATCGATGCTGTTAAATCTGCAAGACCTGCCAATTGTCCTTCCTTAATCGGATCATAATTTACAAAAATTCGATAAGCTACTTGAGGTAGTTTATGGTTTTCAACTGTGATGACATGTAAGCCATTTTCCAGACTAAACTCCGTAAATTTGCCCATAGAAATCTTAGGTGCCGGTCCTGGCGGAGGGGGATTTTTTCTAAAGGCATGAATTGTCTCCATATTTTTCATAGTATGATCCTTAGTATTTGATATTTTTTCAGTAGTCTTAGGGCTACAAGCTGCTATGACGGCAAAGCTAAAAGCAAACAAAATATATTTTATATTATTCATTGTACTGTATATTGTTATGTTTATGAATGGGTTAATAATTTATTGTACTTTGGGTAGGTAATACAAGACGACCCGATTATCTTTTGTAAAATACTTATTCGCCGCGGCTATAATATCCTCCTTAGTTACTTTGAGGTACCGATTGATCTCGGTGTTAATCAAATTTGTATCCCCAAAATACATTTTATAATTAGCAAGGCTTTCAGCGATTCCGGCTATAGTAGCATTGGCAGTTATGAAATCATTTTCTTTTTGGTTTCGCAATTTTTGGATATCCCTCTCCGTAATATCACCATCTTGTATTCGTTTAACTTCATGATCTATGGCTGCTTCCAAATCTTTTAGATCTACTCCTGCATTGGCCACGCCAAAGGCTAGGTTGATACCCGGATCTTCTAGCTGAAATGGAAATGACCCTACAAACACAGCCAATTGCTTTTCGTCTATAAGTGCTTTATTCAATCTAGAGCTCTCACCCTGCGATAATAATGTACCTAGCATATCAACTGCATAATACTCTTCAGTGCCTTGAGCCGGAATGCGATACCCCATGATTACTGCCGGTAACTGGATATTGTCATAAACAGTATCCCTCACTTCTCCACCAAGCGGAGGCTCTACTATACTAGGTCGGTAGATTTCTTGGGTACCTTTTGGTATAGTACCAAAGTACTTTGCAACCATTTTTTTTGTTTCCGCCGGATTGATATCACCTGCAATGGATAGAATAGCATTATTAGGTACATAAAAATCAGCATAAAACTGTTTATAGTCTTGTTCTTGTGCTGCTTCTAAGTGTTCCATTGAACCGATTACCGACCATCTATAGGGGTGTTTTTTAAAAAGATGGCTAAATGTCTGCTCGACCACTGTTCCATAGGGCTGATTGTCAATACGCTGTCTTCGCTCTTCTTTGACCACTTGACGTTGAGTCTCAATACCGACATTCTCTACCTTAGCGTGCAACATGCGCTCAGACTCTAACCACAATCCCAATCCTAACTGGTTAGATGGCAAGAGTTCGTAATAGTATGTGCGGTCGTAGCTTGTATTGGCATTGTTAGCGCCACCGGCTCTTTGTATGTATTCATCAAATTCTCCACGTTGGATATTTTCTGATCCCTCAAAGAGTAGGTGTTCAAAAAAATGAGCAAATCCGGTTCTGTCTGGTTTTTCATTCTTGGATCCGACATGGTACATGACAGAAATTACGACATTTGGTGTACTGTGATCTTCATGCAAGATTACATGCAGACCATTTTCCAGTGCATATTCCTCAAACTTTATTTGATTCATTTGGCCATAGCTTAAGGTACTCGTAAATAGTAATGCTACTAGGCATTTCAAAATTTGTAGTTTCATAAGATTGATTTTTATTCAAATATTATTATAGATTGAATGATAGGAGGTGTACTACTCTGTTAGATGGATGTTTTATTATAGTCTTTTTCTAGAGCTATGAAAAATCAGCCGAGTCCATCTCTCCTACTTTATTACAAAAAACCGAATATCGTAATTTTATAGGACTTATACAGATATTTTCTACTAATGAGCGTCATTATTATATGAATTGTCTTAAAAAATAAATAACTGTCTATACAACATCAACATTCTGAATAAATATGCTCAACAAATATGCTTAAGAAAATAGTACCTTAAAAAAGAGTCTAGCAAGCATAATAAATCAAAAAAGAGCTTTGATTATTCAAATCAAAGCTCTTTTTTGCATTTTATCAATGAAGTTTAAGCTATTTTAACGGAGCAAAGTAATATTACCACGCTGGATAAAGGTTGCTCCATCACAAAGCCCTCTTGCATAATATCCATATACATCTTGCGGTGATTTTACACCATCTTTTGTTCCGTCCCAAACATTATTGATTGAATTAGAAGAAAAGATTTCATTTCCCCAACGGTCATAGATGATAAATATCTCCAGTGTCGCTGTAGAGTTAGCAATAGCTAATGTCAAGAAGTCATTGACTCCATCGCCATTCGGCGTGAATACATTTGGTACAAAAATCGGTTTATCACAATTTGGGTCTCCCCCACCATCACAGTCGTTCGTGAACTGTGTTGTAATCTCTCCCTCGCTTACGCATCCAAATTCGTCTACAACCACTACTTTGAAAGTGGTAGTTTGATTAATACCATTTACTTCAATGGTTGGGCTATTAGGATCATCAATATTGGCAGGAGGGTCAGAACTCCAAGTATAGCTAGTAGCACCTTCTGTTACCGAATATGTTTGAGTAGCTCCCGGCATATCGACACAGAATGGTCCTTGGACTACAGCTCTGTATGGGCTGACTTTGACCTCAACAGAAGTCGAAAATTCGCAACCATTAACTGTAGTAACGGTAGCAGCGATCGTATTTGTCGCCGTAAGAGGAAAAGTAGTAGATGTGCCATTACCCTCAGCAGGTGGAGTCCAACTTATCGTCGCAGTTGTTGGAATATCACCAACTAAATGGAGGGTAACATCATCACCCGGGCAGTGTACCACATCGTTTCCTCCTTCGATATCAATTTGCAGATCTACATTTTCGATGACTACTTCTACTTGTTGCGTATCAGGACACATAGATCCTTCCTTAGAGATCACCACGGTTACAAAGCCGTCTCGCGTAAAACTAGTTACAAGAGGATTACCTACAAAGACAGGATCTGTCAACCAAGTAAATATCAAATCTCCTTCATTATCTGTCCCTTGAATCGTTACATCACCCTCTCCACATTGTACTACCATTTCAGGGAGTACATAATCAAAAGCATCTTCAATAGTAACATTAATCTCAAAAGTCTTAGTACAACCCTCAAGCTCCGGATTTTCTACCACAACTGTTACAGTCTGAGTACCCATCAAGTTTATCGTTGGACTTACGGCATTTACTTGTCCGGCAAAGAGTTCTGCAGGTGACCATGTATAGTTCAAATCCGGATTACCCCCTTCATTCAAAGTGACTTCCCCTCCTTCACAGTTCATCACATCCTGGATATTTACTCCATCGATTGTGATCACATTGATAGTAATCGTATCTGTATAGAAGCAGTTCGGATCACCTTTTTTAGAAACTGTGACAAAAATAGTTGTTGTTTCGTTGAGTGTAACAGTTTGAGTTACCGCATTAGGATCATCAAACAAATCGGCAGGAGACCAAGTATAGTCAAAATCCGGATTACCTCCTTCATTCAAAGTGACATCATCACCCTCACAGATAGTCATTTCGTCTGCTCCTCCTCCATCCAAGTCAATCACATCGTCAGATATCACGGTGACTTCTTTGGATATACTACCATTACAAAACTGCGTTACGACATGCATTGTAACGGTATAAGTTCCACTTTCGGGATATGTATGTGTGATACTGATACCATTACCTGTAGTACCATCTCCAAAATCCCAAGTGATATCCCCGGGGTCTCCGGTATTCCCAAACTCGACGGTCAATGTGCCACAATCATCCTCATTGGAAGAGTTAAAATCCACATTCAATTCAACATCGACATCCACTTCGTCTATCCATTCACAACCATTTCCATCTTGCATACGGATATAGAGTGTTGCATTTTCATCTAGGTCGGTAAGATCAAATGTCGCTCCGGTACCTGCTATGGGATCAAAACCCGAATCATATGACCAGTCGATTTGATATGTAGAGTCTGTTTGTGTATTGGCTGTAATTGTATTGCCTTGATCACATTTTGAAAAAGCATCCGGCAACAAATCGGCAGCAATAATATTGTGCACATAAATCCTTTGTGTCATATTATCAACGCAAGAACTATCGATATACGCTGTCAATCTAACATCATAGAATCCAGGTGCCGGGAATGTATGCGTAGGTGATTGGTCAGTACTCGTAGTACCATCTCCAAAGTCCCATCCCCAGAAATTACCTACTCCGGTATTGGTAAATGTTACTTCCAAGCTCTCACAAGAAGGGTTTGGTGCTTCAAAAACCGCTTCAGGCGGATCACCGCAAGCTCTTACATTGAACTGAAAGTCTCTGCGTGTCTCTGAGAGTTTTTCTCCATCTCTCCATTCCTCCACACAAACACCGATAACAAACTGACCAATGGTCGGAGGTGTTGCAGTTAAGCGTCCTGTCGCTGGATCAATTTTGAGTTTTTCATCATCTGTGCCTCCAAGCATATTATCGACATCATAGCCTGCTGCATAACTTACCAAATCAAAAGGAACCGGCAGCCCGGTTGGCTCATCAAATTCAAAGACACTATTGATTTTTGGATCTTCAGCACTCAAAGCAGTAGATGGCTGACACAATTTATATACGAGTTCGTCACCATCAAAGTCTGTTGCACTATGATCGAAATCCAAATTCTGACCTTGACATATAAAGACCGGTGGCCATTCGTTGAACTTAGGATTGGAATTACATCGTTCACCGGGCTCAACAAAGGCTGATGGAGGTATGTAACACCAATAGTTTGATCCGGTTTGATCCGGGTCATTGATATTAAGAATTGTCTCATTTCGACAACAACGCTGATAGGTCAGAATATAACCGTTTGGATCCTCGGTCAACTGTACCGTATCGATATAAACTCCTACTTCTACACATACGGGGTCGCCCTGTTCAAAACAGACAGAATTAATGGATTCTGCTAAGGTATCTGTAACTGTAGGTGCCGGGAGTTGGAATGCACCGGCTATACCTTCTGAATTTTGGAGATTGCCTCGTCCATCATAGATTCCTATCCATGCGGGGTCATCAAAGTAGGCTCTTGGATCACCAAATTCGCAATCTCGATAAATCACCAAAGTGATTTCAAAAGTTCGTTTACCTAAGCATCTGTAGTTAAGCTCGCCACCTACTATATGCGATGCTGATACATAATTTATCCCGAATCCTACAAAGAATAGAATGGCGAGAACTGATATTTTTAAACCTTTCATATTAGACTTATAATTAAGAGTCATTTGTATTATTAATTATTTAATTCTGATCAACTCCGATGATTTCGACACGGCGTTCTTCGGAAGCTTCTACACTATAGATTGATTTTTTGACATTTGTGTTGCTACTGCTTACATGTCCGGGGGCAGTGGTTTCGCCGAAGTAAGCTTCTCCAACAGTCAGCATACCGCTATCGATATAGCTTTTTAGACTGCCTCCTGCATAAGAGCTCAGTTCGTTGATCACACTACTTACCCTTCTTCTACTGAGATGCTCATTGTAGTTGGTCGGTGCCAATGGACTTGCAAATCCTTTGATTGTAATGTGTACTCGCTGTCCTGCTCTCAATACTGAGGCAAGTTCTTGCAAGAACATATCGAGATCTTGTTTTCCTTTTTTCACACGATACTCAAAGAAATCACCTATTGCTGTTCGATCATTACCGCTGTTCATCCGCTCAAACAATCCTTTGCGTGGATAGTAACGATTATAGGTTTGGGTATATGTCTTGGTGGTGCGTGTCTTAACCGTTCTGCGGTCAGGTCGATCGTTGTCAAAATAGAGTTTTAACGGCAGATACTTGATTAAGGATTCTTTTGTCAGGTACAACTTCTTCACGATGAGCGTCTCACCTTCATAGTTCTTGGTATCTAGTGATATCGTTGTGGATTTATAACCGTCTCGGGTCGCCGTCAATTGATAGGCATGACCTCTCATCAACTTAAAGTTAAATTCGTTGCCATCGCAGTTATTAGATACTTGTGGTGGCGCTGATGGATCTGTCAAATCGACCAAGCGGACAGTTGCGCATTTCAAGGCTGCTGAAGTACTCTTATCAAATGTCAAAGCATTTAATGTCAAGAAATCCGGTTGCAGATGTAGTTTTTTCTGAATGGTGGTCGATTTTTTTATTCCTAGAGTATTGAACTCGATTTCGTCCGGTTTATAGCCGGGTTTTTCTGCTACGAGACGATAATGTGTATCTTTTTGCAGATCAAAATTAAAGTCATTGGCATCAGCATTGGTAATGACGATTGGTTCTGCATTTGGGTCATCCAAATTATAGAGTGTAACTGTAGCTCCTTGGAGTGCCTCTAGGGTTTCTTTATTAAAGGTTTCTGCCAACAATTTGATTTCCAAATCATTGTATTTGAGTTCGTAAATATCAAAACAACAGGCTTTATTTTTCTTATCTAGGTATGCAGATCCTTCGCGATTGGAAGACATATACCCCATGGTACCATCTTCATTGAGCGAATAATAGACATCATCATAACTGCTATTTACTTGAGCGCCCATATGTTCGACACCACCCCAAGCACCGCTATCACCATCGACCATATATACATCAAAGCCACCCATCCCTTGATAGCCTCTAGAGCTAAAGTAGAGTGTATTGGTAGGCATATGATAGTAAGGTGAAATATCGTCTTCATTAGTATTGACTTCAGATAAGGCGATAGGCTCTCCAAAGCTACCGTCGCCATTAACTGTGGCATACCATATATCCAATCCTCCTTTACCCCCATCTCGGTCAGAAACAAAGTAGAGTACTTCTTGGCCTGTAGCAGGATTTTTTCCGAATGCGGGTTGTGTTGAAGTAGTGCCTTCTCGGTTCATCGGCTCTCTCAGTTTATCCGGTTCAGACCATTTACCGTCATCCAACTTATGACGCACGTATAGTTTGCATTGGATATCATTCACATCGACATAATCACACATCGTATAGATAATGTGCGTATTAGCATCATTGAAAGTGGTATGTGCTACGTGGCGTCCTTTCTGTCCAAAATCTTTTTTGAGACGTTTTCCTCGCTCTCCGTTTTGAGAATTAAGTATATAGGACAATGGTCTTTTAGGATTGTGATCATCAGCTTTATCTGTAAATCTCAAAGATGAATAATACAGACTTTCTCCTCTTTTTAGTGCACCAAACTCTGAGTAACGAGTATTTACCTCTTTGCCTAAGTGTCTGATTTCGACTTCTTCAGAATCTTCATATTCTTGCAAGAGTGCCATTGCCCAATCGGAGGCTTGAATTTCTTTTTGTGCTTTGGCTGAGTAATAGGGATCGTCACCATTGTTTTCAGATAGGTACATATTATAGAGGGTCTTGGCCTCTTCATAATGTCCCATTTGCTGGTGAATGTCTGCCATCCAAAATGTCGCTAAGGGGAAGGCATTGTTTGCATCACCTTCCATGACTTTTTTGTAGTAATTCAGTGCTGTTTCAAACGATTTTATTTGGCGAGCAGATTCGGCAATTTTATAATCCAAACCCAGTCCCCCTTTCTCAAAACCGGCTGCTTCCATGTAATATGTCATAGAGGTAAAATAGTCCTTGCCGGCGAAAGCTTCATCTGCGGCTCCTATAAAGGAATTATAACTTTGAGCGGTCAAAGTTCCGGCAAAACAAATTAAGGCTATAAAAAGTATATGTTTTCTCATAAGATTATGCTTCTAGTCGATTTAGTATATAGGGCAGTTTTTGAATTGTTTGAGTGGTTTTACTCTTCTTATTATATAGGATACTGCCAGTTCAGGCCCTCCTTTATTGGAAGTAGATATGTCGAAGTCACTGATATTCACATCATAGCTCAAGCCAAATAACAAATCATTGTAATACAGCGTAAAGTTAGGGAAGATAGCATCTCCCAAACGATAAGTACCACCGGCTTCAAAAGCTATTTGCTTTCCGCGTTGTTTGCTGATATAGAACTTAGCTGCTGCTCCTACCAATACTTCGTTTTCTCTTTGGAACTGCCCCAAACCTCTGAGTTTGAGATCAGTGTTTTCAGAGACTTCAAAAGAACCAATCGCATAAAGACTGGTACGCATTGGACGCTCTTCGACTACAGCACCTTGGTTGCCAAAACTGTAATCGGGTTTTAACAAATGAAACAGTCCCGCACCGACATCTACACTGGTACGCTCATCGCGCTGAAACCGCCAGTTCAGTCCGGCACCCAAATCCAGATCAGTAGAGTTATCATTATTAAAGGGTTCTAATTGATCCGGCAATACGTCTTCACTCGTAAAGCTAAACTGACGCATCTGTCCCACAATTTGAATAGCAGGTGTGATCAAGTTGTTATCATTGAGCTTCAAGGTATATCCGAGATTTAAGCCCAATTGTCCGATCCCTAGATCCAAATCTCCTGCTTGGTCAAAATTGACCAAAATTCCCAAATTGACAAAGTTATCTGACTTTTTGTTAAAGCGCAATCTGGTATCAAATGCCCCTGAAAAAGTAGTATAATCTACTAAGGCGGCTGCCCATTGGTTTCTAAAATTACCCGTAAAGCGCAGATCACCATTAAAGATTCCTGCCAGTGCCGGATTGAGATTCATCGGTGAATAGTAGAATTGCGAATAGTGCAAATCTTGAGCTTTTAGCCCAAAACCGCTAAAAAGCATCCCCACCAGAACCAATATTGTTGGTAATGATTTTTTCAAAACTGGTTTATTTTTTTGTTAACAAATTGATTTTCATTGGTTAATATATTATCATATACATACCTTTGACAAAATCACTTACTACAGCAGCAAAAATATGTATTTCTATGCAATATTCCTAAACTTTGTTAGAAAAATTTTTTTTATTTCTTAATACATATGTAAATTTTTATATGTATTACTCGATGATTTTCTATGATTTCGTCATTTTGTGGAGATTTGAGGAATCTTTCTAACGGCAAATATATAACAAATATATAATATTTTTTCAAAAAAAAATACATTACGCTACTAAACTACTACCAACATGAATAGGCGCAGTTTTTATAAAAACCTCATGGGTTTGGGCATCTTGAGTACAATAGACCCTAAACTATTGCTATCCGGAAGCACGGACAGCGTTCGATGCAGGACGCACAAAGCTCAGCGTCTCCGACCTGGTGATCGAGTTGCACTCATCACTCCCGGTAGCCCAATAACCGAAGAAAAACTTCAAAAATCCATCCAAAACATAAAGCACTTGGGATTGATACCGAGCTATACCCAACGCGTCAAACTGAAATATGGTTATCTGGCAGGAAAGGACGCTGAAAGACTCCAAGATCTTCATGATCATTTTAGAGATCCGAGCATCAAAGCCATCTGGTGTATTCGCGGGGGCTATGGCACAGGTAGATTATTACCGTTTTTGGATTACAAGTTGATACGCAAAAATCCAAAAATCCTCATCGGATATAGTGATATCACTGCTTTGCTGCAAGCCATACATATCAAAAGCGGTCTTATGGGTTTTCATGGACCGATGAGCAGCTCTGATTTTGATGCTTATAATGTAGGCGGATTGAGGCGTATGCTTATCCGGCCCGAAGAGGAGTTGGTCATCCCCTTTCCCGAATCTGATCCATCAATATATCGTGTAATCTCCTCCGGTACAGCTTCAGGAAAATTGATCGGTGGCAACTTAAGTTTAGCCGCGGCATTATGTGGAACTCCCTATCGTATGGACTTTAGAGATAAAATCGTTTTTTTAGAGGATATAGGCGAAAAGCCGTATCGCATCGATCGGATGTTAACCCAACTACTCCAATCCGGACTCCAAGATGCCGCAGCAATAGCCTTGGGTATATTTGCCGACTGTGCAGCAAAACCGGACGATCGATCTCTATCACTTGAGCAGGTGATTGAAGACCGATTGGGATCTCTGAACATTCCGGTAGTTTATGGTCTGCCCTTCGGACATATCCAAAACCAGTGGACGATACCTATTGGATGCAAAGCACGACTTGATACAGGACGCGCTGAACTACGCCTACTCCAAAAAGCTGTAGAATAGTGATTTCTATTGTGTATGGTCGCAGGACTGTAAGATGATATCTTGGTGACCTAGTGACGAAGAAAAATGTAGCGTATTAAATAAATATCCGTATCTTTAGACATTAAATTATTTGTATGCTAGCTATTTGTGACGCTCGACAGATTCAGTTTATGGATCAAAACACTATATCCGTGCAGAAAATCAAATCCATCGATTTGATGGAACGGGCTGCCCAAGTATTTGTACAGTGGATGATGGAGCAATATCGAGATCCTGACCAGCCTGTATATATACTATGTGGACCCGGCAATAACGGCGGAGACGGGCTTGCTATCGCGCGACGGATGTACTTGTATTATTATAATATAATTGTGGTACGTCGTGGTGATACTAAGAATACTCCTGACAACCAAATCAACGCAAAAAGGCTGGATGAGCAAGGTGTGCAGATTGTAGAAGATTTTGAAATAGAGCAGGATGCCTTAATAATAGATGCTATTTTTGGTTCCGGTTTATCGCGTCCGATCAAGGAAAA
>JAJRUR010000275.1 GCA_024277695.1 Bacteroidota bacterium
CATTTATAATAGGCAAATACTGAAAGTCTTCAAACAGGATATTTTTTACTGTATTTTCAGAGACAGAAAACCAATCCATAAGTATAGAACCATAGACCGACCTAAAATCAAATTGCATAGGTACAGCTTCATCAGGAGTTACCTGTGCAGATATCTGCGGATTATCACCTTCTATACCCGGACGTACACAAGAACCAAATACGATAAGCGGTGCAGCAGAACCATGGTCCGTCCCGCTACTCAGATTAGATTTTATGCGCCGTCCAAACTCGCTAAAGGTCATCCCGATAACTCTTTGGTCAAGGTCCATCAGTTCCAAATCCTTTTGAAAGGCATCGATAGCACCGGATAGCTCAGCTAATAGCCCTGCATGTATACCCTGTGTGTGGTCAGATTCTTCTACTTGCCCGGAATGATTATCAAAGCCTCCTAACTGTACTACATAAATCTTGGTCTGCAAACCGCCGGATATCAATTGAGCGACGATTTTTAGTTGATCGGCAAGACGGTTATTATCGGGATAATTGGCCATGGTATTGCCCTTTTCGTAAGCTGTCTCAAGCTGTGCAGCATAAGCATTGGTCTGTTCGATAGCAGTTTTGAGAAATGCCAATTCCAAAGTATAATAGCTAGTGTCCATGATACCCTCTCCGATGATGCCCCCCAAGGCACCTAATTTTGTAGGGTCATTGAGTGCCAAGCTGTAGTTTGCAGCTACTCCTTGACAGGTCGGAGACACAAAAGAGCCGATGGTAAGTGCAAAGGGATCAGGATAATCCTCATTTGGAAATCCATTGGGATAATCATCGAGCTCATCATCCAAGTAACGCCCCATCCATCCGGTACTCAAAAACTCATTGGCATCTGATCCTGTCATCCATATATCCGTCGAGCGAAAATGCGATCTATTTTGGTTAGGGTAGCCTACAGATTGTATGATTTTGACTTTTCCCGAATCAAACTGTGCCTTAAACTCGGGCATCGAAGGATGTAGTGCGAGATCATTGGCCAAGCTGAGCAAACTATCTTGGGGCAGAATAACCGATGAGCGAATATTGGCAAGATTGTCATAACTGTTCATCGGTACTAACATATTGAGCCCGTCATTACCCCCATTGAGCTGAATAAGGACAAGTACTCTATCATCATTTTCTGCTATTGCACCAAACAAACCGGTTTTGGGCATAGGCATCAGCCCGGTTCCGTTGATAATTAATGGTACTGTAAAAGAAGAAGCGGTTTTGAGAAAAGATCGACGTTTCATTTTTTTATTTTTATGAGTGATTAGAGCTGATAAGTATTGATAGATTTTTTCATTGTGAGCACAATAACTGGCTTTTTGATTAGCTGAGTTGGTATTCCGGCATCTGGATCAATGCCCTGATCACATTGCGGAGTTTGCCATCCATGAGGGTTCTCAATTCTTCGTTGTCCGGATCCTCTTTCCAAATAAAATACTCCTCTGTCCATTCAAAATCAGGCAAACCGGGTATCAGTATTTCTTTGATTTGAGACAATTGTTCTTCTGTGAGAGGACGGGGATGCAGTACATGCACAAATTCTGAGATCAATATGTTGATATCTTCGGGCTTGGTAGTCTGCTCCATAAATCGAATAACATCCGGCTTGAGCAATTGGTCACCTACTCGTATGCCCTCCAAAAGTACTAGATCAAGAAGATCTTTTCTGATAGGAAGTGTTACCGAATTGATCCAATATTGATAGAATGTCGGTGACTGGTAGTAAGCTTCCCATCCCGCCACCCCGGGTGGTCTATACCAACCCATCTGCATAGTGAGTAGTGCAACGCCTATTTCACGATGGAGACGGTACTTTTCTTGGAGCAGCTCAGGTCTCTCTATTTGGAATTGGTTAAAAAATCCTATAAAATAATCCATGGGATTCTTGATCATAGCCCCATGGGTCTGAAGTTCATAAAAATGTGTAGATTTTAGCAGAGCTTCGAGCACGGGAGCTAGCTCATAGTCATTGTCACGAAGCAGCTGTGCCATAGGCAGGATGATTTGCTCTTCGATAGAAGGATCGATTCTATAATAGACGAACCATTTGTACAGTTCTTTGCAGATAAAAATAGCTACTTCATCTCGATCAAAAATGATGTCTATGAGATTTTTGTATTCTTCTGCTCCTGCATTGGGTACTTCTATGCCACCAAATCGGTGGGAGAGCTGTTTTGTACTCGTATCGTGACGAGGTGGTATAAATTGGCCTCTAGGCTCAAAATCTTCCAGACTATTGTAGCCGATAGCACGCCATCCGGTGAGTATTTTGGCTAGAGCCAATACATCCTGTTCTGTATAGGTGGTATAGTCTCCGGGACCTGCAAGATCGCCTTTGTCGAGAGTAAATAACTCCATCAACTCGCGAGCATAGTTCTCGTTCGGTGCCTGTTTAGTATTTTCATTACCATTGAGATATCGTAACATCGAGGGATCAATAGTTATGTCTTTGATCAACTGCTTAAAATTGCCGATAGCTTGACTCCTCAATAAAGATATGTACTTGTACACAAAGTTAGGGTCATTGACTATCGGCAATTCGATTGGGAGATGATTGTGCCAAAACAAGACCATTTTTTCGCGTATGGACATACCATGATTGAGCTGACGCTCCACAGACCACGAAAGCAAAGACCCTCGCCGGTAATTACGAATCATATTGCGTAGATCATTTCGTACATATCCTTTGTACACCCAAGAAGCTCCTACAGGCACTCCGGGATCGTCTCTAAAATTGGGATTGAGTGGTTCGCCCGGATCCGGATCATTCGCAAATAATAGAGAAACGCTTTGATCGAGCCCAAGCTCGACGAACTCTTGGATCTCCGTCTGGCTAGGTCCATAAATAGTCCTTCTGAGTAGATGCGCCGCTTGCTCGACACCCCAGGTACCCATATAGGGCTCTAAACCGGAACCCGATGCAGTAGATTTTGATGCCAATTCAAACTTTGAAGCATCAAAACTAATTTTTTTGACTGCAGGTAGCTCTTTTGATAATTCAGAATGGCGATCGAGATATTCGAGCAAAGAATAAGTTTTTTTCATTTCGCTGAGTTTTTAGATGACAAAAAATCCAAGGCTTCGTATCTTGGACTGTACAAAACCTCCGGGGTTTAATTCGAAATGAAAATATTGAACATATTTTACAGGTCGCCCCGCCGGGGCTTTTTTGCATTAAGCTATTTTGTCATCTTCTCCGGAGGAGCAAACGGTTTGTAGTAGTACCGTAGGTACAAATATTGTTATAGCGCCGTAGGTGGGACATGTTCACCGTTTCTATCAGCTATCCACTCAAATAAATATTTTTCAGTGCAGTCCATAAGCTATTTTTTAGAAAGTGGATTATTTAAGCTCAATCCATTGATTTTAACTACCGAAACTTGAGTTAGAGCATTTCCTTTATGCCCAAAGTCTTGTAATCTTTTGGACTGAGAAGTACAATAGAAAATTTACTATTTGATGATCAACAACAGGAGGAGCCACCACAGTCTGACCCTTCTTGGATGGGAGGGCAAGGCACCGTACCATAAGAACAGAACACACAACAGTCATCAGCTGTGGGTTTTAAAACCACATCACAAGACTTGCATTGATAAAAGTACTGACAAGCATCTGTAGGCATCTGCTCTGTTTCTTGGTGTCCACATTCCGGACAAGTAATCGTTGATTTTAAAATGATATCCTTCATTATTTTATTTGATTAGTTGATAATTATATAAATATGCTTGCACAGACTCACGATATTTAGTGCTCGGATTTGTCCACTACTTTATAACCTGTGCGTTCGATCGCTTTTATAATTTGCTCTATATCGGTACGATGAGGGTCATAGCGAATGATAGACTGTGCATCTCGGTAGGATGTACTCGCTTCGAGTACACCATCAAGCTGATATACCTCTTGATCAACATGCTCTTCGCAGCCCGTACAGGTCATTCCCTCGATGTCCAAGCTTACTGTCGGGTATGCTGATCGATCACCGAGTTCTACCTTGGACTCCATATCGGGATACAAATATTTTGAAAAATATGGGAACGCAGACATCCCCACTACCAACACGGTCACAAGACTCAAAAAAATGCCTGAGCTAAAAAATGAAGGATCTGCATCTGCACAACAATCTGTAGTACACTTAGGTCTAAAATGCCTGTACCACGCTAACAGCAACATACCCACCGTCCCGGCCAACAGAACAGGGCGCCAAGGCTCTAACCACCCAAAGCCGGAAGCCACTCCTGTAACCCCTGCAAAAAAAGCTAGCAAGGGTACTATACAACAAAGGGATGATGCTACTGCCGTAAGGAGTGCAGTCCATATCCAAGTTTTGCTATTACTTTTCATCGGTCTATTCTTTTTATCATTATGTAGCGGTGTACAATAAAATTTGTTCCTAATGAGATCCTACACCGGCACTGCCATGTACACTTTTATTTGTAATACTTGGGTCTTCTGACTGCATACAATCCAACAAGTTAGTTAGTAGCTCTCGATATGTATCTACTGTACTGTAGTAAATAGTTTGTCCTACTCTCCTCCTCACGATCAAACCCTTGTCTCGTAACTTACGCAAGTGCTGTGAAATAGCAGATATACTCATCCCCAAAACATCGCTCATATCACAGACACAAAGATTATCTTCCTTACTCAACAGAAAAAGTATCCGAAGACGTACCGGATTACCAGCCAAATGAAGAATTTCGGCGAGCCGATCTAGCGGAGATTCTATACTACTCAGACTGATTTTACAGCTTGCAATCAATTGCAAATCTGCAAGTGGGCGGATACAAATGTTATTCTTCATACTACAAATATACTTTCATTTTAGTATTTTAGCAAGTTCTAAAATATTAAAAAAATTGAGATTGTCTTGTTGCGGACAGAATACTCCTGCATTGCCAATTTATACATAAGAAGATGTCATTGATCTGATATAAAATCTTGTCACATTTCTGTTGCAGTGCTAGGGATACTTCCAACTAAACCAGAATGTAGCTACTATATCACAAGACCTTTGTTGATTTTCTAATCCAAAATCTTACGCCTTCGCAATTAAGTATTATAGACCAACCATTATGCTTCACTACTCTCAATTCTTTATCGTATAGCAAATGACTATCTTTGCCCAAAGCTGTCATAATTTTTTTTTAATTGACTTATACTTATCCTATGCCTTATATCCGAGTAATACAACAAGAAGATGCCGAGGGAGAACTTCTCAAGATATATAATAATCTGCTGAAGTCCAGAGGTCAACTTGCCGAAGTGCACAAGATTCAGAGCCTTCATCCTAAGTCTATCGTCGCCCATATGGATCTCTATATGTGCATCATGTTTGGCAGGTCAGACCTTATGCGATATCAACGAGAAATGATTGCCGTAATCGTCTCCCAAACCAATGACTGCGCATATTGTATAGCACATCATAGTGAGGCACTGATGCATTTTTGGCAAGACCGATCCAAAATAGATGTACTCCTAGACGATTTTGAGCAAGCTGATATAGACGATACAGATATAGCACTATGCCATTTGGCACGACAGTTGACCGAAAGTCCTAACCATGCGGACAAAGAACGCAACATCCGAATACTCCAAGAACTGGGTATGACGGATCGAGGCATCTTAGATGCAACTTTGGTCATTGCTTATTTTAATTTTGTCAACCGTATAGTACTCGGATTAGGTGTAGAGTTAGAAGCTGATCCCGGAGGATATCACTATGACTAGAAATGTAGATCAAACTGTAGTCGAGCCATCATTCCTGTAGTGTTTGCTCCGAGGCGCATCCAAGTCATATCCGTCTGTACTTTGAGATGATGACCTGAGATGTACTTGGAAATACCCAAAGTATATTCTTGTTCGAGCCCACTTCGATTAAATGCACCAAATTTTGCGGAAGTATAACGAGCTGCCAACTCTAGTTGATCGGTGACAAAATACCCCATCTGAAGGTTAATAGATTGCCCCTCTAGCACTACATCACCGCTAGGAGCATTTGTGGGAAAAATAGCGACAGGTGCCTGAGCGTGGCGATCTGCAAACTCTCCCATAAACGAAAAGCCACGATACTTGAACATAGCATCGACGAACCAAGTCGTAATATCCGTCATATAATAATTACCGGCATCCAGTTCCATATATTTACCTTGATTACTCCGTGTTTTGACAGCATCGTCATTGAGGTCGTAGCTGATTCCAACAGATAGTTTTGGTTTAGTTTCTTTTTGGATAGCCGCTTGAACATAATCTCCCTTGGATTTGAATTTGCCGAAAGGCAAAAATTCAACACGGGCGGTATATTGATAGCCTCCCAAATTGCCACTGGTGAGATTGCGTCCTTCCCCTTGCGCCAATGAAAATATTTCTCTGACTAAGAAGGACTTGCCGATATAGAAATGATGTCGAAGTTGGATACCGATATCCCGATCGATATTGAAGTATTTGTTGAGAATGGAGCGATCGACGAGCTGCATATTGGCAGATGACACAACGCGCTCCCGATTACCGGGCAGTTTAGTCTGACCCGCCCAAAGAACAAAATTATTATAGAAGTTCCATTTGATCACAGCATCTAGAATATAGCGCGGTGTATTGCGATTAAACTTAGACGCACCGGCCAAATCTCGATTGGACAGTCCGAGTTCTATTTTATACTTGAGTTTGGGCGAAAAGGCAAATCCGTCAAATTTGAGTCGTGCTCTTCTTATGAGAAAATTGGACCCTGTTGATGGATACCCGTCTTCTGTTTTGTCCCGTTCAAAAATCGACAAGAATTGCATACGCGGAGCAAATTTTACACTCCAACTGCTATCCTTGGCGATATAGTTGATCATCCCCTTGCCGAAGGATGTCGGATGGATATCCTGAGCACGACCACTAAAAAGAGATACTAAGAAAAAGATGAGGGTGATGAGATGCTTATGTATTGTCATAGCTTTGATCATATTTTTTGATGATGCAAAACTACACAATAGATCAGAGTGGTATATGAAGAAACAATAAACTCTATATTAAGAAATTGTAAAGTACCGCGCAGCGTGCTAGTTGACAAAAAATGGTGTAAAAAGCACACCTTTTTTGCTATCGTGTTCGAGGGGCTCTCCATTAAAATAAGCGGAGCGTTTGTAGAGGTTTTTGCGGGCATCGATGATATAGACTTTGGCACCGACAGCATCTTTGATTTCTGGATGATTGCGCAACCAAAAGTGAGCGATCTCAAAAGCAGTTGATCGGTAGTTCTTTCTCCACTTCGGCCCAAACATCACTTCAAGATAGATGATTCCATTTCTAAAAGTTACCAACCTCGAAAACAGGTCGTGCTTTTTGCGATAAGCACATTCGATCTCTAAGATGTGCCGCCGATTTATCCTTTCTAAATTCATCATAGCACAGTAGAATAATCCAAAACTGTGCCAATTTTGATAGACGCTTGCGGATTGGGTTTATATAGCTATAGTAACTGCCCGGACCTTGCAAAAAAGCAAAACCATGTTTATATCCTTAGTAGTTACAATAAGCAATTGGATGTAGGGTCTATACATTCAAAAAAACCGGTTCTTCGATTTTTTCGCACATTGTCCCAGTCAAAGCATCGACCATTCATCACTACATATACGCCATGCGCAAGGGACTGCGCAAAAGCCATCGACGAGCCTAGATTAAAAAAACCGTCGGAAGAACTCCCAAAAGCATAAGGAATCATAGCCCCGGTAAGAATGATGGTTTTTTCCAGCTTGTTTTCAGCTAGCATTTTGGCCGTAGTAACTATAGTATCTGTCCCATGTGTGATGACAATCTTATCTGACTTGGTCTTTTTACAATTCTGTAAGATTTGCTTTCGATCAATATCATCCATCTCCAAACTATCCATCATCATCAAGGTGCTTATCTCTACGGGCAGAGTACACCTCCCTCGTTCCATCATATCAAATAGATGCGTATTTTTGAAATACAACTCACCGGTGATATAGTTATACTCTTTGTCAAATGTCCCACCGGTGACAAAAATTTGAATAAAAGACTGTGGCATGGC
>JAJRUR010000021.1 GCA_024277695.1 Bacteroidota bacterium
GGGTGATTGCGCCACAATATAATAATAAATCTAAATAACTCGATGAGTTAGGAGGCAGCATCAGGAAAATTTTAGGCAAATAGATGGTGTTTTATGATCTACTGCACAGACCAATCTAACAAAAAGATACTATTGCACCACCGTGATATCTCCGCCAAAACCTACTACTTTTCTATCAGTAAATTGGACTTCTACATAATATACAAATACGCCGGGATCTACTTTCTGTCCGGAGATTCTTCCATCCCAAAGCCTGTGGCTTTGATCTGCAGGGACATTCTGCAAGCTATGCACCAGATCACCCCATCGATTGAAGATGAGGAGTTTTTGGACTTGAAGTATTTCATTTCCATAAATACCGAAGAAATCGTTGCTTCCGTCGTCATTGATCGTGATAGCGTTCGGTATATATATATCATGTCGGATGATTCGTTCCAGGAGCATCGAGTCTGTAGCTTCGCATCCGCTTGAGTCTCGTATTGTAAGTACGAGCACAAAAGGAGTCTCTAGATCATCAGGAATATTTAATGTACTCTCAAGGCATTGACTGCAGTCAAGTAGATCAGGACGATTCCACATAAATGTATCCGGGATGAGGTTTGTTTGGATTTGGATTGTAGCATTCGGGTTGGTCTTGATGTCAATGTTTGGTCCCAAATCCAAAGTCGAATTCATCTGACTCAAGTCTATACTCCCATTCCATAGACACCCCCTGTCATCGATCAAGCTGACTTGGTAGCTTGTGTTGGACAGTCCGGTGATCAATAATCGGTTGAGATCATCAAAGTCCATAAAGCTTGACCCGTTGATAGAGTATTTTAGACTTGTGGGTGAGGGGCTGACATCCGTGACCATGATAAAACCAATCGCATCACTACAAGGCGAAGCCGAAACCAGTGTTGCTTCTAAATCCGCAAAACTCAAATTGATTTGAATCACAGAATCACAATTGCCCGAACCTACCGGAATGATTTCCGTACCACTGGGGCGTTGTTCATCATACGTCGTACCATTGATGACCAATTCACCACCGATACACAAACTCGTATCTATAAATATCTCTACTTCTTCTACAAATGTCAAATCAATTGTGACGACAGAGTCACATCCATTGGCTGCAGCCAAGGTCTCCACACCTGTTGGGTTGTTTTCGTCATAAAGTGTCCCATTGATCAAAAATTCGTCCCCTTTACAGACTGTCCCCGTCAATTGGTACATACTGTTATTTAAGAAGTTCAAATCTACGATAATGATCGAATCACAGCCGTTTGAAGTTCTTAGCGTATCGCTTCCGGAGGGGTTATTGATATCGTACATGATGCCGTTGACTATGACTTGGTCTCCTTCACATAGCATACCATCGATTAAGGTCATGGCTACATCTAGAATCTCTACTTGTACTCGTATGATCGAATCACAACCATTTGCAGCGCCTTGATCAATCGTAATTTCATCATTGGTATGACTTTCGTCAAAGCGTGTACCCTGTACTACAATAAAATCACCACGACATATACTGGTATCTAGGTTATTGACCCCGGGAGGACATCCGCAGGAACTCCCGCGCACCACTACTTCCCTATTACAATCCGGTCTATTTTGGTCAATAATTCGGAGTGTGAGATCTACACCTGAGCTGAACGGTCCGAAAGGACCCTCTATGAGACCATAAGTCAGATTGCTATGGTTATCATCTCCGGTGATATTATATTGGCTGGCTGTATTATCGCCTTGTACTGTGATCGTATAGTTAAACGTCCCATTGTCTAGGCATTCTATGTTGATATCGGGTATCAAAATACGACAACTATCCGAGCAACTGACCGGAGGTTCTATGACGATATCTCTGGTACAACTGATATCTGCATCATCTGTAATAGTCAGTTGTAATATTCCGGAACTTATCAGCACAGGACTGTAAAACATCTGTACCCCATAGTTACCCACATCCACAATATCTCCTGTAATCGTATAACTCCCAGAAACATTAAATCCTGAAACTGTCATACTGATATCGTATCGATCATCGCTTGGATCAAATGGTGTGCCATTGTCATTGCATTCTGAAACTATAATCTCCGGAACCATAATAAAACAACCGTCCGAGCAGATTCCGGGGTCAGTAATTTCTATATCTATACTACATCCGGGATTATCTATATCGGTTATGGTGACGATGACATCGCCACTACCGGCAGATCCGTTTTGTAAGCGGAATATGGTTGTACTGCCGTAGTTACTACTTGTTGGGCTGATAGTACCTTGACTTACCGTAACATTATATCCGGAGCCTAAGTTGCTACCGAATGGCCTCAGTGTAAAGCTGATATAATCATCGGAGGGATCTGTATCTGTCCCGGGGTCATTGCAAAGGAGGTTAGATAATTCTACTTGTGACAGTACACAAGTATCACTAGAGCACGGACCGGGGTCACTTAGTGTTATCTCCATCGTACAGCTAGGCTCTACAGAGTCTGTAATGATGATAACTACATCACCGGCACCGGCAGATCCGTTTTGAAGTCTATAACTCGTAGGACTTCCGTAGTTTGCAAGGCTTGGCGTGACACTACCACTAGTCACCATCACGGAGTATATACTACTGAGTAGTGATCCTGTCGGATTCAAGGTAAATTCGATATAATCGTCTGAAGTATCATTGGGAGTGCCGTTGTCATTGCACATGATACCGGATAGACCGGCGGAGTTTATATTGCAACTACCTGAAGAGCAGGAACCGGGGTCTTCAATTTCGATTTCTAAACTGCATTGTGTGTCTTGCTCATCTTCTATGAAGATGATGACATTACCGCCTCCGGCTGATCCATTTTGTAGTCTAAAACTCGTGGGACTGCCATAGATAGCACCGGTAGGAGTAATGGTTCCTGTATTGGTACTTACGGTATATTGATTGCCCAAGTTTTGTCCTGTGGGATTGAGCGTAAATTCGATATAATCATCCGTGGCATCGTTAGGTGTACCGTTATCATTGCAAGTGATATCACCCAGTCCTGCATCATTGAGTTGGCAAGCATCCGAACAAGTACCCGGATCGGTTATTACGACGATAATAAAACAGTTAGGGTCGTTTTGGTCGGTGATGGTTACTGTGACATCGCCATTGCCGGCAGATCCGGCATTGAGGTCAAATAGGGTAGGTGCCCCGTAAAAAGCACTTGCCGGTATTATAGAGCCAATATCGACGCTCAGATTGTATCCCTGCCCCAGATTGCTTCCGATGGGATTGAGTTCAAACTGGATAAAATCGTCGGAGGGGTCACTAGGAGTACCGTTATCATTGCACACGATATTGCTCAATCCGGCATCGGAAAGATTGCATGGGGCAGTGCAAGTCTCTACAAGGACTTGCGTAGTATTGGCTAGAGCACATTGTCCGTCATCGGGCGTAAAGGTTAGGGTATGTGTACCAAGTCCGGCGGTCATCGGGTCAAAAATATTGGCAGAAACACCCGGTCCTGTCCAAGTGCCTTGAATGCCATCCTGCGTGGTGTTGAGTTGGACGGAGGGGTCATCGAGACAGTAAGGTCCAAGCATATCTAACTGGGGAGTGACTGCCGGATCGATAGTAATCTCGATAAAAGTATCGCGAGCGCACTGTCCGGCATCGGGGGTAAAGTTAGAACTAAAGAGTGGTCCGTCCGTAGCGGGATCTACAGTGGGTGGGTCCCAAGAACCAGTGATACCGTTATTGGATGTAGTCGGAAGTGTGACGGGGTCATCGGTTTCGCAGAGAGGTCCGATAGGGTCAAAATTGGATGGATCCGAAGGATCTACTGTGACTTGCCAGGACA
>JAJRUR010000276.1 GCA_024277695.1 Bacteroidota bacterium
CGCTGCTCCATTTCTTCTAGAGTTTTTGGCGGAGGAATGATGACCTTATCTCCCGGTTTCCAGTCGAGTGGCATAGCTACTTTGTGCTCATCAGAATACTGCAGGGCAGTGAGAGCACGTAGAATCTCATCCATATTGCGACCGACATTGAGTGGATAATACATGATCAACCTAATTTTTTTGGTCGGGTCGATAAAAAAGACCGCTCGTACAGCAGCAGTTTCTGATTCGTTGGGTTGTAGCATCCCATAGAGTTTGGATACTTTCATATCGATATCTGCGATGATCGGAAAGTCAAAATATACGCCGGTATTTTTGCGTACGTTATTGTCCCAGCCCAGATGAGCATGGATACTATCAATACTCAATCCTATCAATTGAGTATTGAGGGCTTCAAATTCTGATTTTCGCACTGCAAAGCCACTCATCTCCGTAGTACATACCGGTGTAAAATCTGCCGGATGTGAAAACATGAGTACCCACTGATTGGGTGCAAAATTCGAAAATTTGATGGGACCTTTTGTGGTCATCGCTTCAAAATCAGGAGCTAGATCTCCTATTCTAGGCATCATACGGCCTTGGTTTTCTGTCATTTCCATAGTTATAAAAAATTTAGTTGATTAATAAGTAAAATACAATATTAAAAAAACCTATAAAAGTTACTATTGAAAATAAGCTAAACATAGATTCGAAGTCAGCTGTTCAGTATTGGCTGCAAAAATAGCAGTTTTTCAATATTAAAAATATTTATTATATTTATAAGCTTATAAATATTTGTTATGACAATCGAATACTTTTATTACTTTCGCACACTAGTCAAAGCCGGCAGTTTTAGTATTGCGGCAGAGCAATGCCATATTTCTCAACCGGCTATGAGTGCTGCTATCAAATCACTAGAACATAAGCTGGGACTACAGTTGATCGATCGCGTATCAAAACCACTGCGACTCACACCGGAGGGGCGGCGAGTGTATGAGGAGAGTTTGGAGCTCTTACAACACTACGAGAAACTACAGTCCATAGCACAAGAAGAACAGGAACCCCATGGTGTGGTTCGCTTAGCTATTATCCCGACACTCGCCCCGTACTTACTTCCAGTCTTTCTCAAGGAGTTCCTGACAGAATATCCCAAAATCGAACTACACCTGGAAGAACTCACCACGGAACAAATCGTGCTACAACTCTATGACGGCAGCTTAGACGGAGCGTTACTCGTCACGCCGATCCAAGAAAAAAATCTAGAGTACGAAGTGCTTTTTTTTGAAGAACTGCTTCTCTATAGTCACCAACCCGAATCTAAAGCCTTTATCCATCCCAAAGACCTCGACACGAGTAAACTATGGCTCCTCGAAGAGGGGCACTGTTTTAGAGACCAAGTCATCAATCTTTGTGATCTTCATACAACGGCTATGAGAAGATTTCTATACAAAGCAGGCAGCATCGAGACGCTGATAAACCTGGTGCATAAATATCAGGGTAGTACCGTCATACCGGAGTTGGCTGTCAAATCACTTTCCGCCTCACAGAAAAAAAAGATTACTCCTTTTAGTACACCTTCACCTGTAAGAGAGGTAAGTGTCATCTGGCATAGGTATAGTGCCCAAAAAAAGCTACTCCAAGGACTAGTCCGTATCATCAGGTCCAAAACGCCTGCGCACATGAAACAAAAAGAAGAATACCTAAAACTACCCATAAAACATCAAACTGACCCAACAAACGATAATCACCTTTTAAGATAATTCAGGTCATATTTTGACTGTTTTTGCGACACTACATTTGTAGTAATTATAATCAATAATTATTATTATAACCAAATCATAAAACATATAATACAATGAAAATTATATCTATCAGAGCAGTACTATTTGCCCTCTTAACGGGCATCGTTTTTTCTTGCGGTGGCAATTCTGATCAGCCGAAAAAAACGAGTGAAACGAGCAACAAATCCAAGCCCAAATCCATGCTAGCCAAAGAAGTAGACCCTATGGATAACATAGGCGTAGGCCCAATCAAAAAAGCTATCACTCTAGCTGAGCTAGACAGAGAAATGGCAGAAAAAGGCAGAGAGATATATAAAGCCAAATGCACTGCTTGTCACAAAGAGAACAAAAAATTTATCGGCCCCTCTCCCAAAGGTATTATGGAGCGAAGAAATCCAACATGGATTATGAACATGATCCTCGATCCGGAAAGGATGGTCAAAGAAGACCCTATAGCCAAAAAACTATTGATGGAATATAATGGATCTCCAATGGCCAATCAAAGTCTTACTGAAGAGGAAGCCAGATCCGTATTAGAATATTTTAGAACCCTTTAATTAAAACAAATAATCATGCGAAAAACAATCTTCATGCTCTTGCTCAGTTCCACTCTGTTCTTACTAACAAATTGTGGAGGAGCATCAGAAAGCAACTCAACGACGAGCCCCCCAACTACCCAATCCAAACCCGAAATTATCGGAAAAGGTCAAGCATCTGTGCCTGCTGTTCAGGGAGAACAGGCCAATGCTCTCCAAGTAGCCCAGTCTATTGATAACTTTTCTACTCTTGTGACAGCCATCAAGGCCGCCGGAGTAGAAGATGCAGTAGTCAATGTAGGTCCACTGACCATTTTTGCACCACTTAACTCAGCTTTTGACAAACTACCCGAGGGTACATTGGAGAGCCTAGTCAAGCCGGAAAACAAATCGAAGCTTGCATTTATTCTAGTAAATCATGTGGCTCCAGCCAACTACCCGCTTAACCAGCTAAAAAAAGAAGCAAAAAAAGGGCGCAAACTTTTTATGGCTTCCGGCAAATATCTAGAAGTAAAGAATGATGGGAAAGATGTTACTGTTGGAGGTAGTAAGATAATAAAATCCGTAAAAGTAAGTAATGGATGGATCCACGTCATCAACGATGTACTAGTACCTTCCGAATAAATCAAATTTTTTCTCCATTCAATCTATTAAAAAAATAAAATCATATAAAAATGAAGTCAATATTAAAATCATTTGCTATTTTATCGATTTTTGTTTCCTTATTTGTCCTGTCCTCGTGTGGGGGACCCGGTACGAACAAAAAGAGCAATAACAAAGGAGTCATCTCCGGCAATGCCGCCGAAAAAGTATATGTAGCTCCGGGAGATCATGACTCGCACTATGCATTTATCTCCGGCGGATTTAGCGGTCAGTTATCCGTCTATGGACTACCCTCCGGTCGGCTGTTTAGAGTCATCCCTGTATTCTCACAAGATCCTGAAAAAGGCTATGGTTATAGTGAAGAGACAAAACCTATGTTGATGACTTCCCATGGATTTGTACCTTGGGGTGACAGTCACCATCCGGACATCTCGCAGACGAATGGTTCTGTAGACGGACGTTGGGTATTTATCAACGAAAATAACACCCCTCGTGTAGCTCGTATCAGCTTAACAACCTTTGAGACAGAAGAGATTATTGAGATTCCTAATTCTGCAGGAAACCACTCTTCATCTTTTGTCACAGAAAATAATGAGTATATCGTCTGTGGAACACGGTTTGCTGTACCCTTTCCGCAGCGCGACATGCCGATCAAAGACATGAAAGGCAATTTCAAAGGAGCATTGACATTTTTAAATGTAGATAAAAACTCAGGCGAAATGGATATAGCTTTTCAACTCAGGATGCCGGGATTTAATTATGACTTGGCACATCCCGGTCGTGGAAAATCTCACGGTTGGTTCTTTTTCTCTACCTACAATACTGAAGAAGCTAATACGCTGATGGAGGTCAATGCATCTCAAAATGATAAAGACTTTATAGCGGCCATCAACTGGAAAAAAATCGAAGAATACATAGCCAAGGGAGCAGGCAAAAAAATGTCCGCTCGCTATGCTCATAATGTATGGAATGATGATGCCCACAAAGCCACCAGTACGATAAAAAAAGAAGTATTGGTAGTGGATCCTAAAGAAGTACCCGGCGCTATTTATTTCTTACCTACAGCCAAATCACCACATGGATGTGATGTGGATCCAACCGGAGAGTATATCATAGGAAGTGGCAAACTGGCTGCAGCTATGACTGTACACTCATTTACAAAAATGCAAAAGGCTATTGCAGACAAAGCTTTTGACGGAGAAGCCTATGGCATTCCAATACTCAAATTTGACGCAGTGAATTACGGCATACTAAATCAACCCGGACTCGGGCCACTGCATACAGAGTTTGATACACGCGGCAATGCATACACCACCTTTTTTATCTCTTCAGAAGTCGTCAAATGGAATATCAAGGACCTCACAGTGATCGATCGGCATCCTGTGTACTATTCTGTAGGACACTTGATGATACCCGGTGGCAACTCGAGAACTCCCGATGACAAATATCTTGTAGCTATGAATAAAATCACAAAAGACAGATATCTCTCTACAGGACCTGAAGTATGTCAGTCAGCCCAACTCTTTGATATATCCGGAGAAAAAATGGAGCTGTTGCTCGACTTCCCTACGATCGGAGAACCGCACTATGCCGCCGGTATCGCCGCAGAAAAAGTAGCTCCAAATACTACAAAGTTTTACAAACTCGAAGATAATGTACATCAGTATGCCGTTAAGTCAGAAGCAGAATCCAGAGTAGAGCGCAAAGGCAATGAAGTACATATCTATATGACAACGATTCGATCGCACTTCTCTCCTGACAACATCGAAGGAGTGCGTGTAGGAGATAAGGTCTTCTTCCATGTGACGAATCTCGAACAAGACTATGACGTACCACACGGTATCTCTATGATAGGTGCCAATACTTCCGAACTACTGATCATGCC
>JAJRUR010000277.1 GCA_024277695.1 Bacteroidota bacterium
ATAGAAAAAATAACATCTCTCGACGATATCGAGGAGCAGCGTAAACAGTTCGATTTCTTCTCAGAAGCATTGATCAAATCGGTCAAAGTTTTTGGGATTCCAAAAGACAAATATTATGTACAGCACTGTCCCATGGCCAATGATAACCAAGGTGCAGACTGGATCAGTAAAGAAAAAGCTATAAAAAATCCGTACTTCGGCGAAAAAATGCTCACTTGTGGTATCATACAAGACAGCATCACAAAGGATTTTAAAAATCCTCCGATGGAGCAAGCATCCCTACCCCGCACGACAGGACATAATCACTAAAAGTATTCTTTAATCTGCTAAATACATAAACTATGAAATTATTAAAAATCACATCGCTCTTCATCCTATTCTTCGGACTACAGTTCGTTATGAGTTCCTGCGGGTCCAAAACAAAAACAGACCAACATAATCATGACCAAGACAAAATGGAGATGAAAGACCACTCTGCAGAAATGTACGCTTGTCCCATGCACCCGGAAGTCAAAGGAGCCGAAGGTGACAAATGCTCCAAATGCGGAATGCCTCTACAAATGATGGACAAAGATGACCATAAAGGTCACAAGCACTAAAGTATAGTTTTTGAATAGCATAGAGGGCTCATTTCGGTGCGCTCTCTATGTTTTTGCTCGAATAGCTTTGACAGAAGTCCATGCTCTTTATAGTGCTTTTTTTGGCACTATGATTTTTGGCTCTATTGTTCAGAAACACATACGCTGAACCCCTCAGAGATACTACCGTTCCAGTGCAACAGGACACCGGACAATGGTTTGTATATCTATCTGATAATCTGATATCCATATATTAGTTATATTTGTCATTTGAAAAGCGACTAAAAAGCAATATTAAAATCGGGCATGTTATTTGATTCTGTCGAATATTTTATTTTTTTTCCGGTAGTTTTTTTACTTTACTGGCTAGTATTTAGCAAAAAGATTAGATATCGAAATGCGTTCATCCTCGCGACGAGTTATCTATTCTATGGTTGGTGGGATCCGCGATTTTTGATACTCATCATAGCCAGTTCGGCAGTAGATTATTGGTGTGGCTTAAACCTGGACAAAGCCCAAGCCCCGTCTTTGCGCAAAGTATTTCTATGGATCAGTATCGTTTTTAATTTGGGCATTCTAGCGCTTTTTAAATATTTCAATTTTTTTACAGAGTCTCTGGCTCAGGGTTTTTCGATGCTCAATATGGACATCAGTTTTACGACTTTGGATGTCGTAGTACCGGTGGGTATCAGTTTTTATACTTTTCAGACGATGAGCTATACGATAGATGTGTATAGACGACGAATGCCTGCCACAAAAAATTGGCTGACATTTTTCTGCTATGTGAGTTTTTTTCCACAACTGGTAGCCGGACCTATCGAGCGTGCTCGTAAGCTTGTGCCACAGTTTGAGCGACTGCACAAGTTTTCTTATGCCGGTGTTACCGAGGGTGCTCGATTTATTTTATGGGGGCTTTTTAAAAAAATAGTCATAGCAGATGCCTTGGGACTAGCGGTCAATATTATTTTTGATATGCCCGAATACTTTAGAGGCTCTGAGCTTTATTTGGGATCCTTGTTTTTTGGGATGCAACTCTACTGTGATTTTTCGGCGTATTCGGATATAGCGATCGGGTCGGCTCGTATGATGGGATTTGATTTGATGCGCAATTTCAAATATCCGTTCTTTTCTTTTAATGTAGCCGAGTTTTGGCGTAGGTGGCATATCTCGCTGACGACCTGGCTGAGAGATTACGTATTTAATGCCATACGAATACCCAAAGGACGGTTTTATTATTTTTTTTATTTGCTCAATGTCCTATTGATTTTTGTACTTATCGGTTTGTGGCATGGTCCCAGGTGGACTTTTGTATTGTACGGGGTGGCCTATTTTATCCTTTTTGTGCTGTATGCTGCTTATCGCAAGATATTCCGCTTAGATTATTTTGCCCGAACCAAAACCCCACTTCCATTGTATCTAAAAGTCATCGAAGTAGCACAGGCTACATCATTTATCCTAGTCAATGTAGCTATAGCATCTATATTTAGGTCACCGGATCTGGAGACACTTAAGATATATTGGAGTCGGATGCTATCGTGGTCGTTTTTTACGATGCCTCGATATAAATTGTTAGCACCTCTAGGCATGATTGTGTTGTTTTTGATGTGGGAGGGCTTGATGCGCAAGCATTGGCACGGACTACATTTTCCTAACTTGCCCCTACCGGTGCGGTGGTTTCTGTATCTTGTGGTCGTATTTTTGATACTTTATCATTTTGGTCAGGGAGATCAGTTTATTTATTTTCAATTTTAATCTACAGCTATATGAGTCGTTCTTTTGTAGGTAAGACATTTAATTCTTTGGTAGAGGTAGTATATGAGTTTGTCCAAGACTATCCCGATTTTGTGATTTATAGAGACATTACGGAAAAAGAAGAAAGGATACATACATATACCAGCCTCCACCGGCGAGCAAAAGAGATCGCCTTTCATCTCAAGGACACCGTCCAAAAAGGAGATCGGGTCATTTTACTTTTTCACAACAGCCTATCCTTTGTAGAGGCCTTTTTCGGGACCTTGTACGCCGGAGGCATTCCCGTACCTACTTATCCGCCCCTCAATGCCACCTCTGCCGAACGGCTCGCACATATATTTAAAGATAGCGGGTCCAAATGTATCATGACCTATACACCACTATACCAAAAGATACAGGAGTTGTACGTAGAGCAGGACTACAATATCTATAATGTCGATGAAATACATCATGCACATCCGCCCGATCCCGAGATAGCTATCACTGAAGATGATATCGCCTTTATCCAATATACTTCCGGATCTACCGGCGAGCCCAAAGGTGTATTGATCACGCATGCCAATGTCATCTACAACCTACGCAAAATTCAACTCTCTACAGATCCTGCACTGACCAATATCATCGCTCTTTGGATGCCCAACTATCACGATATGGGCTTGATAGGCGGTATTTTGACTTCGGTATGTGACATCGCTACCTTATATATCATGAAGCCCATCGACTTTATCCGCAATCCCTACAGCTGGCTAGAGTTAATTTCAGACAAAAGATGTACAGCGAGTCTTGCTCCCAATTTTGCATTTAACTATTGTTACGAAAAGATAAGTGACGAAAAAGTATCTACACTCGACCTGAGTAGTGCTTCGAGTATTTTTAATGGCGCTGAGCCGATCAACAAAATGGTTTTTGATAAATTTTTTGCCAAATTTGGCAAAACAGGCATTCGGCCCCAAGCTATCAACTTTTGTTATGGACTGGCAGAAGCCACTTTACTCGTCACCGTGGTCGATTATGCTCATGCTGTAGAGTTTTACAATTTTGACGGACAGGCACTAGCAGAAGGTAAGGTCAAAATAGCCCAACAGCCGGACCAATATGTTGTCACTCTGGCTAACTGTGGACAGACCATGCTCGATACCGTAGTACGCATCGTCCATCCGGAGACTATGGAGTCCTGTGCCGAAGACGAAGTCGGTGAGATCTGGATCAAAGGTCCACTTGTGGCCCAAGGTTATTATAACAACCCCAAAGAAACTGCCAAAAAATTTGACCAGACTATAAAAGACACAGGAGAAAAAGGATTCTTTAGGACGGGTGATTTAGGTTTTTTTGTAGATAATAATCTGTTCGTCAGTGGGCGTATCAAGGATGTAATCATAGTCAGAGGACGCAATTTCTACCCGCACGATATTGAGTTTTTGGTCCAAGATCTCCACGAGGGCATCAAAAAAGAGAATGTAGTAGCTTTCGGAATCCAACATGAAGAATCCGAAGAAATCGCCATACTTGCTGAGCTCAATCGACCAAAAAAATATGTCGGACAATATGAAGAAATCGCCAATATCATCCGCTCAAAAGTTGCTCGAACTATAGGAGTGATGCCGGCGACGATCATATTTGCCGAAAGCAGAAGTATCCCACGTACTACCAGTGGAAAAATAAAACGCAACGAAACCAAAAATTTATTTCTAAACGATGATATCCAAATCATCTATCAATTTAATCCAAATCAAAACAAAATGAGTACAAAAAAATCTAATCTCGTCCTCGAAGGCATTCAGAAATGGATAGTAGATGAACTAGCCAAAATCTCCGGAATGAAGGCTGAAGAAATCAAAACAGATGTCAAATTTGAGCACTTGGGCATCGACTCACTCTCTATGGCAGAACTCGCCGAAAAAATCGAATCCAAAATTGATGTCGAACTGCCCGTGGATCTCCTTTGGGAGCATCCTACCATCGAGTCGGTGGCTGAAGCCATTTTGGACTATCAGACCAAAAATACATAAATGTCGGAACGCATCCTTTTCTACTTAGATCAAGAATTTGACGCTTTTAGATAAAAAGAGCTCTGCTAAGAATACTTTTTAATCCCAATATATTTACTTTCACGGTGATAAGGAATTCTAAGCAAGCACCAAAACTTTTTTTTTGACATGATCAGATCTATCAAAAAGCTACTCGTAGCTAATAGGAGCGAGATAGCTATCCGAGTATTTCGGGCTGCAGCTGAACTCGAAATAGAAACAGTTGCGGTGTACACTTACGAGGACAGATATTCGCTACATCGCTATAAGGCAGATGAAGCATATCAGATCGGTCCCGATGAAGAAGCTCTCAAGCCCTATCTCGATATCAACGAAATCATCCGAGTGGCAAAAAACTGTGGAGTAGATGCCATACATCCCGGGTATGGATTTCTTTCCGAAAATATAGATTTTGTCCGTAGGTGCAAGCAAGAAGGCATCATTTTCATCGGTCCTTCTGCAGATGTCATGGCATCTTTGGGTGACAAAATACAAGCCAAAGAACTCGCACGAGAGGCCGGTGTGCCACTGATCGAAGGCAGTATCCAAGCGATGACAGACCAGGATGCCTTATTGGCTACAGCCAAAAAGATAGGCTACCCCGTCATCATAAAATCTTCAGCCGGAGGAGGAGGTCGAGGCATTCGTGTGGCTCATACTGCAGAAGAATTGCTCAGTATGTACCAAGAAGCAAAAACAGAGGCACTCAAAGCATTTGGAAATGATGAAATATTCGTAGAGCGTTATTTGCACAATCCCAGACATATCGAAGTCCAAATACTTGCCGACCAACATGGTCAGTTAGTACATCTCTTTGAGAGGGATTGTTCCGTTCAGCGCAGATTTCAAAAGGTAGTCGAAGTAGCACCTGCAAAAAATCTAAAAACGCAGACCAAACAAAAACTTTACGACTATGCATTGGCTATAGCCAAAAAAGCCAAATATACACACGCAGGCACCGTCGAATTTTTGGTAGACCAACAAGAAAATATCTTTTTTATCGAAGTCAATCCGCGTATACAAGTCGAGCATACGGTCACCGAACAGGTCACAGGTATTGATATCGTCCGAGCCCAAATATTGATAGCCATGGGATATAGACTTGAGGATAATCCCATCAGTATAGAAGGGCAAAAAAGTATAAAGTGCAAAGGTTTTGCCATCCAATGTCGCATCACTACTGAAGACCCTGCCAACGGATTCAAACCGGACTATGGTACCATCATCGCATATCGTAGTGCAGCCGGATTTGGGATCCGACTCGATGGAGGCAGTACGTATGTAGGTGCAAAAATCAGCCCTTTTTATGACAGTATGCTCGTCAAAGTTACGGCTTGGGGTAGAAGCCTCGAGGGTACTGCTCGTAAGATGAAAAGAGCCCTCAGAGAGTTCAGAATCAGAGGTGTCAAAACGAATGTAGGTTTCTTACTCAATCTAGTCCAGCATGAAGACTTTCAGAAAGGCAATACGCACATCAATTTTATCAATGAGCATCTGTACCTTACCCAATCACCCGAAGGCAAAAATCGAGGCACTAAACTCCTCCGATACCTATCCAATGTCATCGTCAACGGACACCCCGATATCAAATCAGTAGATCCGAAAATACGTTTCAGAAAACCCCAAGTACCCGAGTACAAAAAATATACACCCTATCCCGACGGAAGTAAACAACAGCTCGATCAGATGGGTCCGGAGGCTTTTGCCAAATGGATAGCTGCCCAAAACCAAATCCTATATACAGATACGACGTTTAGAGATGCTCACCAATCCCTTCTAGCTACTCGTATGCGTAGCTACGATATGCTCCAAGTGGCCGAACCCTTTGCTAAGGCACATGCCAAAGATCTCTTTTCGATGGAAGTGTGGGGGGGAGCTACTTTTGACGTCTGTATGCGCTTCCTCAAAGAAGACCCGTGGAGACGCTTGACCGAAATCCGCAAAGCCGTACCCAATATACTGCTCCAAATGCTCCTCAGAGCCTCCAATGCCGTAGGATATACCAGCTATCCGGACAATCTCGTGGAACGATTTATCATAGAAGCTTGGAATGATGGAGAAGGCATCGATGTATTTAGAATATTTGACTCCCTCAATTGGGTAGAAGCTATGAAGACGAGTATTCGTACAGTACGCAACGAAACCAATGCCCTCGCAGAAGTCTGTATCTGCTATACCGGTGATGTCAGCAATCCCAATGAAAAAAAGTTTGACCTCAGGTATTATATCGATCTTGCTCGCCAACTCGAGGACGAGGGAGCACACATTCTATGTATCAAGGATATGGCAGGACTCATAAAACCTAGAGCTGCTACTGAGCTGATCACAGCGCTCAAATCTGCAGTAGATATCCCCATCCACCTCCATACCCATGACACTTCATCTATCCAAGCTGCCAGCTATCTATGCGCCATAGATGCCGGTGTAGATATCATCGATGTAGCTATCAGTTCGATGTCAGGATTGACTTCGCAACCCAATTTTAATTCTATCGTCGCCATGATGCAAGGACATCCGAGGGAGCGACAAATGGATCTCCAATCCCTCCATGCTTTTTCTACTTATTGGGAAGACATACGACCCATTTATCACCCTTTTGAGACTGAACTCAAGGCAGGTACAGCCGAAGTGTATCAGCACGAAATCCCCGGCGGACAATACTCCAATCTCCGACCTCAAGCTCGTGGATTGGGATTGGAAGATCAGTTTGAGACCATCAAGAAAAATTTTGTCATAGCCAATGAACTCTTCGGAGGCCTCATCAAAGTCACACCCTCATCCAAAGTAGTAGGAGATATGGCGATGTTTATGACTTCTAACCAACTGTCCAAAGAAGACATCCTAACCAAAGGAGATACCCTCTCATTTCCAGATAGTGTAAAGGCTCTTATGCGTGGTGATTTAGGACAAATCAAAGGTGGTTTTCCGCCAAAGATCCAAAAAATCATACTCAAAGACGAACCGGCATACACCGATAGACCCAATGCCCATCTGCAAGCTATTGATTTTGACAAAGAATTCAAACTATTTACTCAAACCTTCGACACAAAACGCAGTATAAAAGATTTTTTGTCTTACAAACTTTACCCCAAAGTCTATCAGGAGTACTATGATCACTACCAAAAATATAGCGTAGTCCATCGTCTTCCGAGTACGGCGTTTTTCTATGGATTAGCTCCCGGCGAAGAAATCATCGTCACCATCGAACAAGGTAAGACTCTCCTGATCAAATACCTGAGTATGGGACATCCCAATGAGGCCGGTATGCGCAAGGTAAACTTTACGCTCAATGGTCAGCGAAGGACTATCGAAGTGCGGGACTTGCAAAGCGATACAAGTATAGTAAAAAATGCCAAGGCCGAGCAAGAAAATGATATCGGGGCACCATTACAAGGCAAGCTGTCCTCAATCCTAGTACGTCAAGGCGACAAGGTAGCACGCAACCAAAGCCTGTTTACGATCGAAGCGATGAAAATAGAAAGTACCATCAGTGCCCCTCGCTCCGGTACTATCACCAAAATTGTTTTAAAAGAAGGCGTATTGCTGGAGCAAGATGATCTGGTTATGGTAATCGAGTGAGCACATGTTCCGCTCGACCATTGTCCCCGATATATTAGACCGGCAACTCGATTGCAAAGCTCGTCCCGACTCCTGCCTTGGACTCTTTTACATAGATTTTGCCTCCGTGGTATTGCTCTATGATACGCTTAGCAAGTGACAAACCGAGCCCCCAGCCGCGTTTTTTTGTAGAATAACCGGGCTCAAAGACCGTTTTGAATTTGGATGTGGGGATACCCGCTCCGGTATCGGAGACTATCAGCTGTACTTTATTCTTCTTCCGGGTGACGGAGATTTGGATCTCTCCTTTTTGACCTACAGCATCAACGGCATTTCTCAAAAGATTTTCTATGACCCAATTGAACAGTGGGGGATTGATCTTGGCAGAAATGGATTTTGGACTATTCAGCGTGATCCGGATACCTGCTGATGATCTGCGCGCCATATAAGCGATGTCTTTATCGAGGTGTGGTATGATGTTCTGTTCAGTAAGTTCGGGCTCTGAACCAATTTTTGAAAATCGATCGGCGATGAGCTCCAGTTTTGACACATCATTTTCCAACTCGTGGACGATTTCCTGCGTCTCCGCATCAGCTTCGTGGGTCAGTTTTAGGGTTTCGATCCAACCGATGATAGCACTGATCGGTGTACCCAGTTGATGTGCTGTTTCTTTGGCCATGCCTACCCAAACTCGGTTTTGTTCTGCTTTTCGCGCAGCACTAAAACCCATATACCCCGCCAAAATAAAAGCCGATATGAGCAAAAATTGAAGATAGGGCAGATACCGCAGTAAGGTCAGTATATGCGAGTTAGTATAGTATATGGTGCTCGCATATCCCATACCCCCTTCAATCGGAGGAGGTCCATTTTGTTTTATCTTATCCAAAACTTTTTTAAGATAGACCCTGCTCGTGTCTTTGAAATTTTGGCTCTCCGAAATCTCTCCTTTTTCATCGACCAAGATGATGGGGATTGTCGAGTTGGAGGCTGTAATATCCGCAAAGAGCGTCAGATCATCGTCACTACTGCTCTCGTTAAATTTGATGAGCGCCGTCTTCCAAATCTCTACTTTCTTTCGCTCCTCTTCTTTGAGTTTTTCTACTAAGTAATTGGTATAAAACATCGAAATCCCTACGATGAGCAGGCCGGCGACAGCAAGCCAAATTTTCCAGGTAGATTTGTCAGTACGCATTTGGACACAAGATATAGAACTTGTCCTAAAACATTACATATGACCTGAACAATTTCTATCCTTTTCGATCTACTACCTCGCCTATCCACGGTCTCCCGAGGCCAACACTATCTCGACTACCGCTATACCGATCCGCATCCGGTCATAAGACAATAACCCACGTAGCCCAACAAATCAAAAATATACCGACCTTTGCAGCATGGACCAAAAACCTATAGACCTACGCACGTTGGATATCAACGCATTAACTTCGATCCTCCAGGGCCTAAATGTAAAAGCATTTCGCGCAAAGCAGATCAGGGAGTGGCTGTGGAAAAAAGGTGTAACGGATATTGACCGGATGACCAATCTGAGCAAAGCCCTCCGCACAGAATTGAAGCAGCATTTTCGGATATACCCCATAGTCCTAAATCTACAACAGCAGAGCAAGGACGGGACGATAAAATTCAGATTTGAACTCCACGACGGACTAGAGATCGAGTCAGTCCTCATTCCGGTAGTCAAAGATCATCGCTACACCATCTGTGTATCCTCCCAAGTAGGCTGTAGCCTGAGTTGTGCGTTTTGTGCCACAGGCAAGATGCAACGCATGCGCAATCTGGATGCCGCAGAGATCTATGACCAAATCCGCTTGGTCGGCCAAGTCTGCAAAGAGGTCTATGGTCAACCCATCACCAATATCGTCTATATGGGTATGGGTGAGCCGCTGCTCAATTATCGTCAAGTACTCCGAAGTATCCGTATAGTCTGTTCGGCATGGGGACTCCATATGGCAGCTCGTCGAATTACTGTCAGCACCGCCGGAATAGCTAAGATGATCCGCAAGCTCGCAGACGATGCGCCACGTGTCCATATCGCCCTGTCCCTCCACGCCCCTGATGATGTCAAACGCTCCCGGATTATGGCCATCAATGAACAAAATAATATCGGAGTACTGATGGAAGCGCTGCACTACTTTTCACAACACAGTAAGGCTAAGATCTCCTACGAATACATAGCCCTACGAGGATTTAACGATAGCCCCGAAGATGCCCGTGCATTGGCCAAACTTTGCAAAGCATTTTCCGTACATGTCAATATCATAGAATACAATTCCGTACCGGGTATAGATTTTTCTGCCACACACACCAAGGAGTTGGAAGAA
>JAJRUR010000278.1 GCA_024277695.1 Bacteroidota bacterium
ACGTACATTTAGAGTGACTGCCAATGGACAAACAGCTACTTGTACACAGAGACTATGGATATTGGATACCAATCCATTTGAAATCTGTGATACACGTGCTCGCTGTACTCCACGCACATTTAATTATGTCTGCGGAGACCAAGTCAATGGCGTACACACATTTGATGACGATGTCGAGTGGCCTTGTGATCTCTATTTGGATGAGTGCGCAGGAGGAGTGGCTCCTGAAGATTTGGCAAACAATAACGGAAGAGACTTGAACGGTCAACGCATAAGCTTAAACGCTTATCCTGAGACATTCAATGAGACCTGTGCTCAAATCACAGTGGACTACGAAGATCAAATACTGACCATCGTCGAAGACGCTTGCTTCAAAATATTGCGTACTTGGGTGATCACAGACTGGTGTCAATTTGATGCTGTAACACGTGATCCTGACGATCCGAATAGATTCTTGGGATACTGGGAGTATATCCAAGTGATCAAAGTCAATAACGCTGTTGCTCCGACATTTGATGCTCCGGGCGATACAGACTTCTGCCAAGAAGATGCTACGAGTTGTGATGTAGATGTAAGCTTATCAGCTAATGCTACGGATGACTGCAGCGCAGAAGAGCAGTTGAGCTATGCTTGGTCTGTTGACTTGGGCAATGACGGTAGTTATGACCTGACTGGAAATGGTAAAACATTCTCCAGAGCAGTATCTGCCGGTACGCACAAGATCCGTTGGACTGTAGAGGACGGCTGTGACAATACAGCAATCCAAGAATATACATTTACAGCTAGAGAATGTAAGAAACCAACACCGGTATGCTTAAATGGTATCGCAACGGTTGTCATGCCTTCAGCCGGTGAAGTAGCTGTTTGGGCATCTGACCTGGATTCAGGATCTTCATTCGATAACTGTACGGCACACGAGGATCTTGTATTTACTATCCGTAGAGTGGGTGACACGAATCCTCCAACACCAAGCATCGTACTGACTTGTGATGATATTCCTAATGGAGTAGAAGAAACAGTCGAAGTCGAAGTATGGGTAACGGACGAATCCGGCAATACAGATAACTGTGTGACGTATATCTTACTCCAAGATACTCCGGATGCAGATAATCCTGAAGGTGTTTGTCCTGACGCTGATGATGTACCACTCGGTGGAACCATCACTACAGAAGAAGGTGCAGCAGTAGCCGGACATCCTGTTCAGTTGATAGGTGCTAACTATATCGACTTTACAGATATCAATGGTGACTATGCTTTCGCAGCCTTGACAGACGAAACAGTTCAAGATGTACAGTTCGTAGTACCTGCTAAGAACGATGACGCTTCTAACGGTGTTTCTACACTTGACTTGATCGCTATCCAACAACACTTATTAGGAATCAAATTGTTGAACTCTCCTTATAAGATGATTGCAGCTGATGCTGATGCTAACAAAACTATCAATGTACTCGACCTCCTCGAATTACAACAAGTAATCTTGGGCTTGAGAACAGAGTTTGCCAACAATAACAGTTGGAGATATGTTAGCAATAATGAGCAGATGAATATGGAAAATGCTTATGATTTTGAAGAGCCACTCAATGTAGAAGGCTTGACTGCTGAGCAACTCAAAGAAGTTAACTTCACTGCTGTAAAAGTTGGAGATGTTAACTCATCAGCTCGTACTAACTTCTCTACTTCTACTATTGCTCCTAGAGCAGCAATTACTCTGGAAGTATCCGAAGCAACTATCGAGCACGGTGCTGAAATCAGAATTCCTGTTACTTCAAGCAACTTTGATAACATCAGCGGATACCAGTTTACATTGGCATTCAATGCAGATGAACTCGAATTTGTAACAATTGAATCAGGAGTCCTCACTATCGAAGCTAATAATGTAGCGGAGATCTCCGAAGGACTCGTTAGCACTAACTGGTATGATGTCAAAGGACATAGCTATAGTGCTGATGATGTATTGTTTACAATGGTATTCAAAGGAGAATCTATCAATAGCCTCGCTATTAATAGTGTAGTAACTCCTGCTGAAGCATACAGAAATGGTGATATCCAATCTGTAAACTTAGTCATCAACGGACGTGCAGCTCAAACTTTTGCACTGTATCAGAATGAGCCTAACCCATTCGTCGATGCTACTAAGATTCGATTCGATATGCCTCAATCTGCAGAAACTACATTGACTATATTCGATGTAAATGGTAAAGCAGTCTATACCCAAACATTTGACGCTACTCAAGGTTACAACGAAAGAGTAATCACTAAAGATGACGTGAACGGTGTTTCCGGTGTACTGTACTACCGTATAGATACTGAAGATTACACAGCTACTAAGAAAATGATCTCGATCAATAACTAGTAGCCCGAAGTAATAGTAACCGTTTGGTCTGCTAAAGATTTAAATCGGTTTTTGGGATGGCCTCTTCTCGACTTTGTCGAGAGGGGGCTTTTTCAATTTTATGCCTTAGGTTCATGAACAGCATTGTTGTTAACTCTTGGATATAGATTCATCCGGTCCTAGGCACATACAGCTAAAAGCTTGAAAATACTCGAAGGCTATACTAATCTAAGCACTATCAAACTCTCTAGATTTGAGCATAAATTCATATTTATAAAATATTTTTTATCAAAAAGTTGCATATTAAATAAATATGTAATATGTTTGCAGCGAATCTTATGTGATTCCCCGAAGCTACACACACCATGCTATTTTAAAAAACTACAAACTAAATTGCTATGGTACGCTTCTTTACACTTCTACTTCTCGTAGTATTTGCATCTACTAATACAGTATTTGCTGATACCAGCCCTAATTCTAGTATTTACATCACTTGTCCATCCAATAAGTGGTTAACTTGTGAGGATGAATTGTGGGATTTATCTATTTATGGAGAACCTCAGGTAACTTCTTCTTATGATTATACTATCGAAGGTCCGATAGAAGAATGGCATCTCAATAGTTGTAATGTAGGCCATATCACACGTGATTGGATAATTACAGATTTTTGGGGCAAAAAACACTATTGTCATCAAAAATTAAAAATAAAGTCCACTTCAAAAGACCCGATAATCGATTGGCCTGAAGACTATATCACTGAAGAGTGTGCAGCATCTACGGATCCTGATGAGCTTCCGGATGGTTTTGATTATCCGGATGTCACGGAGCAGGGAGACTGTTCTTCGATTGCAGTTGGGTGGGATGACAAAGTTATTCGGCTGGATACACCCTACTGCAAAAAAGTTATTCGTACCTGGACAGTGTACGACTGGTGCGTCTATGACCCTCGCACTAATCCTTACGAAGGAATCTGGGAATATATACAAATATTGAAAGTGCTCAGCAAAGAAGCACCCCAAATTACTTGCCCACCCGATGTTACTGCATCTGCTGATGATGATTGTAATGGTGGCTACGTCAACATCCAAATGCCTGAGGTGATCGCGGGATGTTCTCAGAGTATTCGCATCACAAATAGCTCACCATATGCAGATGCAGGAGGTGCAGATGCCAGCGGAAACTATCCTGTAGGAGAGACTTGGGTCAAATTTACAGCCAAAGACGGCTGCGGAAATACCGCCACTTGTAAAGTAAAAGTAATCGTAAGAGACGGTAAGAAACCAACACCATTTTGCAAACATGGCTTGGTATCTACCCTGAGTTGGATGTCTGACGGATATTATATTGATCTACCTCCGGAAATCTACAACCACAAAAGCTATGATAACTGCACACCTCCCGAAAAATTAAAATTTGAGGCTACTCCGTCTCACTTTACCTGTGATGAACTCGGAAAAAACAAAGTGTGGTTTACCGTCATTGATGAGAGTGGCAATCGGAGTACTTGTGAGACGTATATCATCATCCAAGATAATATGGGTATGTGCCCCGATCCCAAACCTTTGACGATCGATGGGAGCATTATGTTCGATAACAC
>JAJRUR010000279.1 GCA_024277695.1 Bacteroidota bacterium
AAGAACTACAACATAAAGTCAAGGCAGCACTAGAACAGTTGCCCGAAAAATGCCGAATAGTATTTGAGATGAGTCGTTTTGAAGAGATGAAATATAGTCAGATAGCACAATCTCTAGACATATCTCAAAAAACAGTAGAAGCACATATCTCCAGAGCTTTGAAGCATTTGAGACTACAGCTCAAGGATTATATCACAGTGTCTAAGTAGAGGGACTGCATAGTCCTATACTTGAGTAGGCGCAGTTATCACACATCGTAATGCATAATACCCGCTACAAAGCACTGCTCATTTTTTTCTTAATTTGGGTGATTTCATCTCGGTATTGGGCTGCTGTGATAAAATCCAGATCTTTAGCCGCTTTTTTCATTTTGCGCTCGGTTTCTTTGAGGAGTAATTCGAGTTGGTCGCGGTTCATATATCGGACGACAGGGTCGGCAGCGAGGATATTGTCAGCTTGTGGCTCTACATATGCGCGCTTGTTGCCGATGCGGATATCGAGGATAGATTTTTGGTCTAAAATTTCTTTTTTGGATTTGGTGATGGTCTGGGGTATGATGCCGTGTTCTGCATTATAAGCTTGCTGGATAGCTCGGCGTCGGTTGGTTTCGTCGATGGTTCTCTGCATGGATTTGGTGATGGTGTCTGCGTAGAAGATTACGCGACCATTGGCATTTCGGGCAGCGCGTCCTGCAGTTTGGGTCAGAGATTTATCATTTCTTAAGAAGCCTTCTTTGTCCGCATCGATGACAGCTACTAAAGAAACTTCAGGCAGATCGAGTCCTTCTCTGAGCAGATTGACTCCGACGAGTACGTCGAAGTCACCGAGTCTTAAACCGCGCAAGATTTCGACACGATCCATAGTATCTACTTCGGAGTGGATGTACTTGCATTTTATGTCCAGCTTGTCTAGGTATTTGGTGAGTTCTTCGGCCATTCGTTTGGTGAGAGTAGTGACGAGGATTCGTTCAGACTTTTCGATACGCAAACGGATCTCTTCGAGTAGGTCATCTATTTGGTTGATGCTGGGGCGTACTTCGATGGGTGGGTCGAGCAGGCCAGTAGGTCGGATGAGTTGTTCGACGATTTCACCTTCAGTTTGTTCGAGTTCGTAGTCTCCCGGAGTAGCACTGACATAGACTATCTGTCGGGTGAGGTGCTCAAATTCGTCAAAATTTAGAGGTCGATTGTCCATAGCTGAGGGTAGTCTGAAACCATATTGGACCAAGTTGATTTTGCGGGCACGATCACCACCCCACATTCCTCTCAACTGGGGTATGGTGACATGGCTCTCATCTATGATCATCAGATAATCCTCCGGAAAATAATCCAGCAGACAGAATGGTCGCGACCCTGGTCGCCTCCCGTCAAAAAATCTGGAGTAATTTTCGATTCCGCTACAATAGCCCAGTTCGCGGATCATTTCGAGATCAAATGTAGTGCGTTCGCGGATGCGTTTAGCTTCCAGATATCGACCCTCCGCCTCAAAATATTTTTCTTGAGCGAAGAGTTCATCTTCTATCTCTCGTAATATTTCGTGGAGACGATCTCGAGGTGCCACATAGAGATTGGCCGGAAATATGGCAGCGTGCTCTACGGATTCGATACGCTTGCCGGATTCGATATCGATGTTTTCGATTTCATCGATTTCGTCTCCAAAAAATACTACCCTCAATCCTCTATCAGCATACGGGAGATGGATATCTACGTGATCCCCTTTGACTCGAAAACTACCACGAGAGAGAAGCCCTTCTGTCCGATTATAAAGGCTCTCAACGAGCTTGCGCAAGAAGCCATTTCTGCTCATAGCTTGTCCCTGATGGATACGTACAATGCTGGACTTATAGTCGGTTGGATTGCCCATTCCGTAGATACAACTTACCGAAGCCACTATGATGATGTCTCGCCTTCCGGAAAGTAGAAAAGAAGTTGCTTGCAAGCGAAGTTTGTCCACTTCATCATTGATAGAAAGGTCTTTTTCTATATAGAGGTCAGATGAGGCTAGATAAGCTTCCGGCTGGTAGTAATCGTAATAACTGACGAAATAGCCTACGGCATTGTGCGGAAAAAATTCTGTAAACTCGGCATAGAGCTGGGCGGTGAGCGTTTTGTTATGCGTCAAAATAAGTGTTGGGCGATTGAGCTGAGCGATCATGTTGGCCATGGTAAAGGTCTTTCCTGAACCGGTCACACCGAGGAGTACTTGGGCATGTGCGCCTGCATCTATATTTTGGACCAATTGTCTAATCGCTTCGGGCTGATCTCCGGTAGGCGAAAAGGGTGATTCGAGTTTAAAATCCATACCGCTAATTGTAAGGTGTAAAGATAACTCCGCTTCGGGGAAATACATGCATCGATGAGCTCGTCAGGATACCATCATATACGCATAGGATGGGTATTCGCATAGGCTCAGCGAAGTCATAATCATCAGAGTTTTTTCATCAAAACCGCTAGAAAACTATCCTCTGCCTTTAAAGTATCGAAGCAAGGATCATCGATAAAATGTCGCATCTTATCCCTATTATCCGACTCCAAAATGACCACAATCTCTATAAAGAAGGGGATTGTTTTTTCTTTTTTTCCGCTTTCGATCCTCGTGAGGCTAGCCGCTTTGTCCCCGGCAAATAGTATCCCGATACCTAGCTCATGAGCACGGCGAGCTAGTGTGTCCATCCATTCTTTTTTATCTGATACCTCCTTAGTCATCAACAAAACTAGGCTCGATGAGCCCTTGGGCAGTCGTTTGATCTTTTTTTGCGGCGCTACAGATCTTTTGGTAAAACCAAATACAAAGTTGCGTACAGCTTTAGTCCGCAGCAGACTCAATACTTGAAAATACTTATAAGAAGCCAGTTCTAAAAATTTGGTGGCAGACGGATATTTTACTACTAAGAGCATGTTTCGTTTTAGTTCTTTTGGACCATACAACAATTCTTCAAAACTGCCTTTGAAGCACAATCCTCCACCAACTTTGAGCACCAAGGGTCCCGCTAAGAGGGTATAGAGTTTATACAAAGTGGTCGATTTGGGATTGAACCAATTCACCGCCCAAAGACTCGAATTCAGGTCGATATCACGATGGGATCTAATACTCAATGTTATTGTTTTAGTAACTTGACGTTCTTTATTGGTCATCTTGCGGGTCTTTTTTTAGTTTTGAAGCATCCTGCTCCGGAATTATTTATGTTTATTAAACCTATTTAATCGCATTGATCATCTCAGCCAAACGAAGCCCAAACGATTAATGGAGTGGCAAGATGGTAAATTATTTCTATTAAAGGTGGAAAAGAGATCATGCTTTTGTGAAAACTAATGGTAATTTTTGGGGCAAGCATATGCAAAGCAAGCCTGAGGGGTTCAACGCTTTTGTCGAAATAACTTCTCTTAACTGTCTCGTCGTAATGTAGGCTATAGGGTCTTACCACCGGCAACTCGCTTTGTAGCTTTATCTGTAGGGTGTAGCCATAAGTCAGCAAAGTAGTTGGTGATGTGCAGGGTATTAACTTCTAAGTCCTTCCATTTTTATTCTTTCTATTAATTTTTTTAAGGTACCTATAAATTTATTTATATCTACATTTGATTTATTTGTGATTAACCATTTTAAGCTATTTCCGGCTAATTCGAAGTTATTTAGACTATTTAAATTTGCTTTAAACTCTGAAATTACGCTCTCTGAATTATTTACTTTTTTCGAGATATCTTCAAATGCTGTGTAAATACTTTGTTTTAAAACTGAATTGGTAGGATAACCAAAGCAAATTCCGACAAATCTATTG
>JAJRUR010000280.1 GCA_024277695.1 Bacteroidota bacterium
CGACCTGTAAAATATGTGCACTACATACACACAAATATATTTCAGGAATAATACGAAACGCTATCAAAAATTAGTATTCATTTTTGGGTAGCTTACACGAGCTCCGGACAGTTTTTAGGCGTAGTCCAAACTTGTTGAGTTTGTCAAAAAGAGTATCAAATCGTCAAACTCATTTTGATTTTTTTCTCGAGTTCTTTGACGGTTTCCCGTGTGATGACGTCCGTATCGATGAGGTCTCGGACTGCTTTGACAGAGTAGATTACTGTACTGTGATCACGCCCACCAAAGGTCTCACCAATGGCTTTTAGTGATTTTTTTGTCATTTTTTTGGCCAAATACATGGATAACTGACGTGCGATGACTACGCTTCGTTTGCGCGTCTTGCTATGGAGTTTTTCGACAGGTACATCAAAGTGATCCGCCACCAGCGACTGAATGTTGGCTACAGTAATTTCTTTAGAAATGTTATTGATAAAGTTTTCAATCACTTCCTTGGTGAGCAACACGTCGATATCTCGATTATTGAGCGATGACTGAGCGATCAGAGAAATCAGCACCCCCTCAAGCTCTCTGATATTATTTTTGATATTATAACAAATAAACTCAATCACATCCTTGGGTAGGTCCACACCTTCGAGATCCATTTTTTTCTCTAATATAGCTATCCGAGTCTCGAAGTCGGGGATGCTCAGATCAGCCGAAAGACCCCACTTGAAGCGTGATATCAATCGCTCTTCCATCCCTTCGAGATCTTTGGGTGGTCGGTCGGATGTGATGACAATCTGATTGCCATTCTGATGCAGTTGATTAAAAATATGAAAGAAGATTTCTTGTGTTTTGGTCCTATTGGCCAGAAACTGAATGTCGTCCACGATCAGCACATCGATGAGTTGATAAAAATTGACAAAGTCATTGACAGCATTGTTCTTGATTGCTTGAATGATCTGGTTTGTAAATTTTTCTGTAGTGACGTACAGTACGATTTTGTCCGGGTGCTTTTCGAGCACTTCGTTGCCTATCGCCTCTGCAAGATGGGTTTTGCCCAAGCCTACATCACCAAAGATAAATAAGGGATTGAAGGCTGTTTTGCCCGGATTATTGGCTATAGCCAAACCGGCATTACGAGCGAGTTTGTTGCAGTCGCCCTCAATATAATTATCAAAACGATAGCGTTTATTGAGTTGTGGATCGATTTTGATCCTCTTGATGCCGGGGATAACAAAGGGGTTACGTATCTCTTCTTTGGATATGGTGACTTGCTCACGAATGGACTGACGACTCGTCTTGTATTCTTTTTTTGCATTACCCAAAGGCAGTATCTGATATTCGAGTCTGCCTGCCTTGCCCAGTTCTTTTTTGACGGCTTGCTTGAGTACTTGGACAAAATGTTCTTCGACAAACTCATAAAAGAATCGATTCGGCACCTGAATCGTAAGGCGATTATCCTCCAATAAGACGGGTTTGATTGGTACAAACCAAGTATTGAAGCTCTTCTCATTGATCAAATGCCTTATTGTCTTCAGACAGTTATCCCATACACGTACATGCTCTTGTTGCAATATAGCCAAAGCCTTACTTTGTTATAAGTTATCAAAAAATCCTGCTCAACTCAGGGATTATCAAGTCCAAAACCAGCCTGCAGTTCGTTCGTCTTTCGTTTTGATCGACTAGATACCGGACTTGCTACAAAGGTGAATTTTTTTGATGATATTTTTAAAATAATCATCACTTTTTTTCAAAAATTTTTTTTCAACTGCACGATGTTGCAAATATTTGCAACACTATGGATTGATTTTCAAAATCATATGCCCAAGATCCATCGAGCCTCTGTAGCTACTCCCTGTCGGGCTACCATAGCAGGCTCACCGGATATTTCTCCCACTTTGTCGTAGATAGCATACTCCAGATCACTCGATGAGGCTGTATCAGCCAAACTTTCATACGCATCTTCGATTAATGCCATCATTTGATTTCGGCTCAGCCGGAGTATATCCCACAGCTTGTCCGTTACATAGATTTGCTGTGTGATGTTGTGATCGTATTCTTGAGCTATAGCCACATACAAGGCAAGCTTAAAATCATGTGCAGACATGCCATCGACTTTTATTCTCCTGATCAATTTGGACAGGCTCAGTCTGTCACACATCAGTATGAGCCTCTCGTAAGCCTGTATCCTCTGCTGTACTATACCCGAATCTCCCCTCGGCCGGCTTTTTAGCAAAGCCAAATCTTGTTGGCTTTTGAGCTGCTTATCCTGCAGCGTGGAGACAAACCAATAGACCATCAACAGTAAGGCAGCCGCTTTGAGTACGAAAAACAACAATTCGATAAATAGTTCCATTCTCTTCTTATGGTTTTATTTTAGTTTGCGCTTTTTATTGTAGAGTACAAAGATAACTGCTATAGGGTCATTGCTGATAAAAATCTGCATCTTTGCAAAAATAATACTTTGATCGTATGCAAAATGTTCTGATCACCGGAGTTTCTTCAGGTATAGGATATGTCACTACACGCTATTTAGCTTCCAAAGGTTTTCGCGTCATAGGCTCTGTCAGGAAAAGTACGGATGCCAAAGCACTCCAAGAGGACTTGGGTGATCTGTTTATACCACTTATTTTTGATGTATGTGATACAGAAGCTATCGCTCAGTCTGTTTTAGAATTGGAAGACATTTTAGGTGGAGAAGGGCTGATAGGATTGGTCAATAATGCCGGACTCGCTGTAAACGGCCCCTTAGAACATATCCCGATTGAAGAATTTGCCTATCAATTGGAAGTCAATGTCACATCTGTGGTCCGAGTGACGCAAGCCTTTTTACCCTTATTGGGTACGAACAAAAAGAAATACACGCATTCGGGAAGGATCATCAATATCGGTTCGATATCCGGTGTCATGACCAGACCGTTTTTTGGGCCCTATAGTGCCTCAAAATTTGCCCTAGAGGCAGTGACGGATGCTATGCGCAGGGAGTTGGAGCCTGCACATGGTATCCGAGTAAGTCTCATCCAAGCAGGTCCGGCCAAAACACCTATATGGGCCAAAGCCAAGGCCGAAGGAAATCGTTACGCCCATACCATATATAATGATGTACTCAAAAACCGAAACCGCCTCATCGAAAAAGCCGAGTCTGTCGCTTTAGATACTATCGAGATATCGAAGGTCATCCATAAGGCCCTTAGCTCTCCCCACCCAAAACCACGTTATATGCCTACCAACCATAAGATACTCGTAAAATTGATGGCTTACGTATTTCCTGACAGACTCAACGATCGTCTTTATACCAAATATATGAACAAATATTTTAAGGATAGCTCCTCATAAAGCTCTGAGGCTCTTATAGCGCGTCATAGTTTTACACCTCCAAAAGGTATATCAGACCAAGGCACCGTCGGATATCGCCATAATTTGTTGTTCGATCTGTTCCAATCTACTCGTACCATCGTCCAAAGCAAGCATCAACTCTGACCTGCGAGCACTGAAGATTTTTTGCTCAAATAGTCCTCTATAATATGCGATGCCTTCTCTGAGGTTCAAGATAAAAGATCCGAAATACTTATTTTCTTTCTTACTCAAGGGAGCAGAACTCTGCAGCATTTTATTGCTTAAGTAATTGATATA
>JAJRUR010000281.1 GCA_024277695.1 Bacteroidota bacterium
ATAGTCAGCCAAAGGAATATCTAGGGCAGTAATATAGTCCTCTTGTAAAAGAGTGTCCACTCTGGTCGATGCTCGACCAATCAACTGTACATCAAATACTCCGCGATTCGTATAGGTCACGATAGGATTAGGATCTGTAGAAGTGGCTGGAATTCCTCCCTCAAATGTCCATTCGTAGGAGTTGTATAGGTTTGAAGAGTTATTCTGAAACTGGACTTCAAACTCGACGCAGGCCTCTGTAATATCTGCTTCAAAGGACAGCGAATTGCTCGTACTGATCATTACATCCTGATAGCTCGTATCACTACCACATGGATTGGTGGATATGAGCCGCACTTGATAAGTTCCATCGGCATTATATGTATGTACAGGATTTTCATCACTACTCGTATTGCCATCGCCAAAATTCCAATCCAAGGACTCCCAAGCGGTAGATTGATTCGTAAAGTTCACTGTAGCAAAACTCTTTGTATAGGCAAACATGGAGATAGTCAATGGCTCGGCGGAGATATAGTTTTCTTTAGTGTGACTATCCGATCCCGAACTATTGGTCACTACCAAAGTAGCACTGTACTCGCCCGGACTATCATAAATAACCAGCGGATTAGTAGCTGTTGAACTACTTGGAGTACCACCCGGAAAGCTCCATGACCGACTATCAATCTCACCCTCCGAATCATCAAAATACTGTACTTCCAATGGTGCACATCCCGTTAGTGGAGCTGCTGAAAATGCAGCCGTAGGGATATTGGCAAGTTGGATCTGTTGAGATACGGTAGATGTACCGCAGACATTGGTCACCGAAAGGGTCACGGTATATGTCCCGCCCGTCGCATAGGTATGTGTGGGATTTTCTTCTTCACTCGTATTCCCATCACCAAAATCCCAAAAATAGCTTTCACCATCTAGGGAAAAATTAGTAAAGTACACTGTTAGCCCATCTATAAAAGTACTAAAATCGGCTTGCGGAATATCCCGCGACCAGATCATTTCTTCTCGAAAATCCATACTGGATCCGGCAGTATTGCTCACTTCGAGTGTCACATCCCAATAACCCGGATTATTATATGTCACAATAGGATTTTGTTCAGTAGAAGTAGCGGGTGTCCCTCCCTCAAAGGTCCAAAGACGATCAGAAACTACGCCCTCCGAATCATCAAAAAACTGCACTTCCAAAGCGATGCAACCCGAAGTTATATTAGAACTCAACTGTGCCACCGGTGGATCTAGCACCTCGCAAGCACTCAACAAATAAAAATTGTCGATATATATGGCATTACCTCCGCCATGTACCGCTTCGATCTTAATCGCAAAATTGGGTTCGCCATCATAGGCTGCCAAATCAATATCTATACAAGTTGATCCACACCAATCATCTTCGGAGCAGGGATTAAACAATCCTACACTCTTGTCACCGGAAGTCCTAAAAGAACTGTTTGAGCCGTTGTCAGAATAAACCAAATCCGGAAAGGTATTGCCTCCATTCGTAGAAACATAGACATTGAGTTCGTCATCGGAAGAAAAGGATTCGCGCGCATAAGCATATTCAAAAGTACACTTTGTACCTACTCGATCCGTTAGATCAAAACTATTGGATATCAAAGCGTCTTTTTGTCCGCTGCCGCTATAGTCAAAAAAATTGACTCGTGCTGAATTTTCTCCTCGATTGCTCGCATGGGAGGGTACAGTCTCCCAAGTAAAACTATTATCGGGATTGTCGATCGTCCAACTCCCTAAACCGAACTCAAAGTCATCATTAAAAATCACCGATTCGCCCTGACCTCCATCTACTACAGTGACTACACTTGTGAGAGTAGCTGTCGATGAGCCGTTATCATTGCCAGCTGTCAAGGTCACATCATAAGTACCTACCGCCGAATAACTTACTACAGGGTTCTCCTCAAAAGAAGTAGAAGGACTACCTCCGGGAAAACTCCATTCCCAAGAACTTGGATCACCGGAAGACAAATCATCAAAAAAGGTCTGACTCCCTATACATATCGTCGGATGAGAGACCGAAAAATTAATATCTGGTGGATCATAAGAGCACGCATCCATACATCCTTGGTTTTCCAGTTGATTGACATAACTATTGATAGAATTTTTAGAATTTTGATGCCAATTTGTTGTAATATTGAGAAATGCCGACATAATAAAGCCAGAGGATGGGGCATGTCCTGCACTAAAATTATGACCAATCTCGTGAGACCCCAACACACGTCTATCTTCGGAGCCATTGATATCCTGAAGGCAGTGATACTTTACTGAATTACATACGGCACTTAGATAAGCTATCCCGATCGTACCGCCATTAAAGTCTCTGGCTGTCCACATTTGCGCTAGATCATAGCTGCAATTAAATCCGCCACTTTCCCCCCAGTTTCTAAAATCGCCCAATAAAGTTCCGGCATCCGTCGAACTCGTCCAAGGGTCACAGCCCGAACAATTGACCACATACTGTTCCACGATCTTAAAAGTAATTGTATCCTGAAAAGGTCCTTTATAATCCGTAGCTACATCATTCATCACCGCAATATTGTGATCTTCTACTTCGGTGATACTGTGGTTATATTTTGTAAACATTCGGTAATCCGATGCAATGGCCAACTCAATCACCCAGCAGTCTCCGGCACTTGCCGATTGAGCTGCTTCTTGCTGCATTTGTTCGATCAGTTTGTCATGTTTGGACTGTCTGCTATTGGTAGCACATTGATACGTCGAATTG
>JAJRUR010000282.1 GCA_024277695.1 Bacteroidota bacterium
CGTGTTTTTCGATTTGGTTTTTGCGCATTATTATTTTGTATTTGATGATGGATTAATGATCATGAGATAATTCTCCGGATTTGGATTGTGCATATACAAAAAAGGCTCCTTCAGTGACTATCTGCATGTCTTCCGGTATAGTATCGAGGATATTGACTGAAGTAAATCCCTTGTCTGTCACTCCGGGTTTTACCAATATTTTATAAAACTTTATTTCGTCATCCTCTGTATCGGGATTGGCAATATATATATAAGAGCTTTGGCCATCTTTGATAATAGCTTTTTCGGGAAGTGCCCTTACTGTTTGGTCATTGAGCCAAATTTTGGCCTCTACGAAGAGATCTTTGATAAATTTTGGTCTTTTCTTGCCCAGATGACCGTGTATGCGCACGGTTTTATTTTCGGAATTAAATTCTTTACCGATGATGTGCACCTCTCCTTCATAGACTGTATTGCCCAAAGCCGGTACTATGTAGCTGATGGCTTGTTCTTCGACGATTTTGGATATGTCTTTTTCAAAAATATCCAGCTCGAGGTGCAGATGGTTTTCATTGACGATTTCCATGAGTTCCATTTCGGGTGTTACATATCTGCCATTGTGCATTTTTATGGAGGTTATGTATCCGGACATGGGGGCATAGATTGGAATACGTTCTTGGATATTGTCAGTTGTGAGCTGTTCTACTCGGATCCCCAAATAGTTTAATTGTTTTGCGATTCCTTTGAGCGTGGCAGTTTTCATATTGATGGTGGACTGTAGCTTTTGGACATTTTTTTCGATGCCTGCATTGGCTTGCAAAAGTTTTCTTTGTCTATTGAGTTCTTGGCGGTCATAAACCAAATCTGCTGCTACTTCCAGATATTGTTGTTGTAGGCGGATAAATTCGGGATTTTCAAGGTAGGCCATGATAATGCCTTTTTTTACATAGCTTCCCTCTACATATTTATTGCTATTTTTGATAAATCCTTCGGCTTTGGCACTCACCGAATTGAGCGCATTGGGTGGTAATCCGAGTGTGCCGGTAGCTTTTACAAAATCATTGATTTTGATGTTGGATAGTTTTCCGAATTTGAGCTGAATAGCTTCTATTTGTTTTTTTGTGAGATGTATTTCTCCTTGGACATGTGCATCATCTGAATGGTCATCTGCAGCATCAGTATGCATATGCTCGTCTTGTTCTGAATATTTTTCTTTGCATGATAGGACCAATGCAAAAAATAAAACAGACATCAGCGGAATTAAATATTTATATATAATCGTCATGGTATGAGATATTTTTATTGGTTAGATAAATAATTGTATAGAACTACGGCTTGGTTATGCGCCAATATTTGTCCCCAATAGTTTTTATTATTATCACTTATGAGTCTTAGCGTGTTGAGTAGTTCGAGATATGAGATTTCTCCGGCTTGATAATTAAGCTTGGAGATACGTTCCATTTCAGGATGGAGTTGCTTTAATTGAATGAGATAAAAATCGATACCTGCGCGGTAGAGTACGATCTGATTAGCTACAGTTTGGAGCTCTTGACTTATCTGCAATTTTTCTTGTTCTACATTGGCTACAGCCACATCTACCTGTAATTTTTGTGCCTGGATTCGCCTTTTGATTTGTTTATTGAACAATGGAATTTTGGTGCCTAATTGAAAACCGTGCAACCATCCTCCTTCATAATAATTTTGAATTCCATAACCAAAATCAAAATCTGGTTTCATCTGAGCCTTGAGCAGTTCAGTATTGGCTTTTTCGAGTGCGATATTCTGTTGTGCCATACGGATACGTACAAAATTCAGACTATCTGTCATGTCGAAACCCATGATGACCAAACTGTCTTTGCTCGTAACTTTGTCAGAGCTTCCTATGAACTCAGCTAACTGGTTCTCTAAATTAAATATTTCAGTTTTTGCCTGATGAAAGAGGAGTCGATATTCATTTATAGCCGATTCGAGGGTCAAAAGTTCTATGGCGTTAGCTTCACCAATATCTACACGTACTTTTGCCATCTGATAGTAACTTTCATAAGTATCGATGAGTTGTGTGTAGAGTTTTTCAATTTCTTTGCGATGTTGGAGATTCAAGTAGATCTGTCGGATACGGAGCGCAAGAGTGTTTTCAGTGAGTTCTTTTTGTAAGATAAACTGAGATACTCTTTGGTCTTGGAGTGTGTTCTGAGCGTGAATAGTTGCAGGATTAGGAATATTCTGCACTATTCTTAACTGATGGACACGATTGCCATTCGCTCTGAACAGACCATCTCCCTGATAGCTAATGTCTGTTGTTCCCAGATTGTACTGAAGTTGTTGCAAGGACTTAGCTTGTTTTATTTGCAATTGAGAAGTTTTGACTGCGGGATGATTGGTCAAGGCTAGAGCTATGGACTCCTCTAAGGATAATGCCTTAGTTTGGGCTTGTAATGTCCCGGTTCCAAAGCAGATGAGTAACAGCGGAAGTATGGCGGTTCCTTTCGTCTTGCGCTCTTTCCAAGTAGCCAGCCAGCTATAGAGGATCGGCAAAACGACCAAAGTGAGAAAAGTAGCTGAGATCAGACCACCGATGACGACGGTTGCAAGAGGACGCTGTACTTCAGCACCTCCGGAAGTAGATAGAGCCATTGGTAAAAATCCCAAAGAGGCTACACTGGCAGTCATTAATACGGGACGGAGTCTAACTCTTGTTCCTTTGATGATTCTTTCTTTAACATTTGTCATGCCTTCTTTTTTTAGTTGATTAAAATATCCGATTAATACAATTCCATTAAGCACAGCAACTCCAAATAGTGCTATGAACCCAATACCGGCCGAAATACTGAATGGCATATCCCTAAGTTCGAGTGCCCATATACCGCCAATAGCTGATAATGGAATGGCGGTAAATATTAGAGCTGCTTGCGAAACAGATCCAAAGGTAAAGAATAGCAAAATAAATATAAGACCCAAGGCTAGTGGTACAGCCACTGCTAGTCGAGCATTGGCTGCGCGGAGATTTTCGAACTGGCCTCCATAGGTAAAATAGTATCCCGGAGGTAGTGCGATCTTGCTGTCTAATTGGTCATGAATTTTTTCTACTAAGGTCTCTACATCGCTATTGCCGACATTGACTCCGATGACGATTCGCCTATTCGTGTTGTCTCGTGATATTTGCATCGGAGCATCGATCAGTTCGACATGAGCTACAGCCTGTAAGGGGACTTGGGTACCATTATCCAAGGTGATGTATAGATTTTGTACATCTATGATGCCGTTACGGTATTTTTCATCCATTCTGACTACCAAATCGAATCGGCGTTCACCCTCATATATAGTGCCGGCACGTTCTCCGGCAAATGCTGCACGAACGACTTGGTTTACTTGTTTTACTTGAAGACCATATTGGGCCATCTTGTCGTATTTAAAGTTAATAATGATCTGAGGCATTCCGATGGTTTGTTCTACATTGACTGTTCCTACACCTGATATTCCGGAGATAATTTTTTCAGCTTCTTTTGCTTTGTCGTAAAGTAACTCGAGATCTTGACCGTAGAGTTTGATAGCGATATCAGCCTTGGATCCGGTCATCAGTTCATTGAATCTGAGCTGAATAGGTTGAGAAAATTCATAGCCGATACCCGGAAATATGCTCAGTGATTTTTCAATTTTTTCAAACATTTCTTGACGACTATGTGCTGATGTCCATTCTTCCTTGGGCTTCATAATGATCGTATAGTCACCAATCTCAACGGGCATCGGGTCTGTAGGTATCTCAGCTGCTCCGATGTTCGTGACCACATCCTTGATTTCGGGAAATTGCTCTAGCAAATGCAGCTGGATCATTTTTGCCATCTCAATACTTTGGGACAATGATGTGCCCGGTGGCAAAATCTGTTGCATGGCCAGATCACCTTCTTCAAGTGTAGGGATAAATTCGCCACCCATCTTGGAGAATATGTATAAGCTAAATATAAATAATCCAATCGTAGTAAGTACAAATAGTGCTTTTAGCCTCAGAGCCAGTTGCAGCACAGGTGCATATACCTTCTGAAATGCTTGGATCATCCTATCTGCAAATGTTTTCTTATTGGATATCTTTTTGTTCAAAAATAGGGCAGACATCATCGGTACATAGGTAAGGGATAAGATAAGTGCTCCACCGATAGCAAGCATGACCGTCTGTGCCATAGGGGCAAACATTTTGCCTTCGATACCGACTAGTGCGAGTATCGGGATATACACCATTAGGATGATGATCTCACCAAATGCAGCAGAACTCCGAATATTAATGCTCGCTGTGCGGACTTCTTCATCCATCTTAGCTTGACTTAATTTTTGTCCTCCAAAACCGGATTGCAGTCGATGTACGATAGCCTCTACAATGATAACGGCTCCATCTACGATCAATCCGAAATCAATTGCTCCCAAACTCATAAGGTTGGCCGAAATCCCGATCCAGTTCATCATGGATATCGCAAAAAGCATAGCAAGAGGAATTACAGAAGCGACGATGAGTCCTGCACGCCAATTGCCCAAAAAAAGTACTAGAATAAACACCACGATCAGTCCCCCCTCGAGTAAGTTTTTTTTAACCGTCCCGATAGCCGTGGAGACGAGCTTGTCTCTGACGAGATAGGGCTCTATGATGACACCTTCCGGCAAGGATCCTTCAATCTGCACTATGCGTTCTTTTACCCGTTCGGTTACAGCAGCCGAATTAGCTCCTTTGAGCATCATAACGCGTCCTCCAACTGCCTCTACACCATCTCTGACCAGTGCTCCATAGCGTGGAGCTTTACCATATTGGACTACTGCCAGGTCCTTGATGATGATGGGTCTGCCGTTTCTGACATCTACTACAATATTTTCTATATCCTCCAAACTACGCGCTATTCCGTTGGTCCTGATATAAAAGGTACTTGGATTCTTTTCGATATAAGCACCACCTGTATTTTCATTGCTATTCTGAAGTGCATCAAATACATCCGTAATACTGATACCGAGCGATTTGAGGAGGTTGGGGTTGACAGCCACTTCATATTGCTTTAGAAAGCCTCCCATGGTATTGACTTCTACTACACCTTCGATACCCGATAACTGTCGTCTGACGATCCAATCTTGAATACTGCGGAGGTCTGTTAGGGAGTATTTGTCTTCAAATCCCTCTTCCGGTCGGATCACATACTGGTAGATCTCTCCTAAACCTGTGGATATAGGTGCCAGTTCAGGAGTGCCCAAACCCTCAGGTATGTTGCTCTCCGCTTCCTTAAGATATTCATTTACCAGCTGTCGGGCAAGATATATATCCATCTTTTCTTCAAAGACAACCGTAATCACCGAAAGCCCAAATCGAGAAATAGAGCGTATCTCCACGAGTTGTTGGATATTTTGAAGGGCTAACTCAATCGGCGTAGTAATAAACTGCTCAATCTCTTGGGTGGCTAATGTTGGTGATATGGTGATGACCTGGACTTGATTGTTGGTGATGTCCGGTACGGCATCTATCGGTAGCTGCCGGAGCGAAAAAATTCCCCAAATGATCAATGCTAGAACCAAAAGTCCTACGATGAACTTATTCTTGATCGAATAAGCAATTATTTTGTCAAACATAAAGATATTTCTATTTAGCTATAAACCAATGAATACATTACAAACAGGCATAGGTATCCTGTCAAATAGGCTTTTAGCTAAATTTGGGTGGTTGCCAAATGGAGTGATCCAGTCTATGAATAAAATCCTTTTGGAAAAGCTCCGGAGTAGAGCGAGACTGTAGGGTAGGGGGATGGAGTTGAAGGGTTATATCTTGAGGCGTATCGATAGCCAAAGCACAACAATGACAAATACACAATGGAGAGCATAGATCATCTCCACAATCATTGGAATGATGCTCATGGTCGGCTGTGTCCTGCCAAGTAATATCCATGATGGACTTAGCAAACTGTATGATGCCATCTCCGCTGTCACCACAGGGGATGAGCGACAAAGTGAGCATATATATAGCCAGTATAAAAGATAGGTGCTTCATTATGAGTTGCAAAGATAATCCACTAGTTGACTATTTCTACATAAAATTTAGTCATTAAGATATCATTTACATTTGAGCCGTAAAATTTTTTATAGAAAACTATTTAATTTCTCTACCCTTAACTCGTCGACTGGAAGTATTTGATTTTTCTGATTTTTTGATATCTAGCAAGATTTTGGTATATGGCGAACCGATAAGTCGATATCGCTCTCCGCCATAAGTCACCACACCGCGATGTTTTTTCCAAGACGATGCAAGCAAGACATATTGCCCTCCAAGTTTGGGATTTGGTCCGAAAATCAAATATTTCGAATCATCGTCCGGATCAAAAGAAATTGCCAGCTTATCCCTTTTGGGTGAAAATATCACTACACCCGGAGTGCCACGTTCTATGACGACTTCATCGATCATCCGATCTTTGGTCACCTTTACCTTACCGTTTTTGATTTCAGTATCTCCGGAAGAAGCTATCCGCTTGAGTCGTATATCTTCGGATAGATAAAACTGAATGCGTTTTAGATCTTGCAAACTCCAATTATAGTTGTCTTTTGTTCTTTGGTCTAGGACAGACAATTTTTTGCTACAGGCACTTAAGCTCATTAAAACTAAAATTGCCAAGGAAAAGATTTTGATGTGCATAGTAGTTTTTATATTTGGTTATAACTGATTTCAAGTATAGTTATAAGCTTGGACATCACAGAGATTTGGAGGTTTAATTAAACCAACTTTAACTGGAATATTAATAAAATGTTAGTAAATGCCTAGGACTCCCTATATCTGTGATACTAGCCCGAGTCAGTGGGTCAAGCAGTAGTCGCACAAATGTTTGCCAATCGGACAAGTACTTCGGCAGATTTGGCCATATCTTGGATAGAGACGTATTCGTGCTTGGAGTGGAAGGCGTGCTCACCGGCAAAAATATTGGGGCATGGAAGCCCCATGAACGATAGGCGCGAGCCGTCAGTACCTCCTCGAATTGGATGTTTGATCAACTCCATACCTGCCTCTTGGATGGCACGTGCAGCATATTCGGCTACTTCCGGATGTTGGTCTATGATTTCTTTCATATTGCGATATTGTTCTTTGATGATAACATCTGCCTTACTGTTAGGATATGCACTGATTACTTCATCGACAATGTTTTGGATAAGATCTTCCTTTTCTTTGAGCAGCTTAGTATCAAAGTCTCTAATAATAAATTGAATGGAAGCACTTTCGGCTCCTCCTTCGATATGGACAGGATGCACAAAGCCTTGTCTGCCCGATGTCGTCTCCGGACTCAATCGATCCTTGGGCAATCGATCTAGGATAGCTGCAGCTATTTTTATGGCATTTTCCAGTTTGCCTAGTGCAAAACCGGGATGGGCAGATACTCCTTGAATTTTGATGGTCAGGGAATCTGCTGAGAAGGTCTCGTCCTCCATCGATCCGGCTTCTTCACCATCTACAGTATAGCCAAAATCTGCGCCCAACTTTTTCATATCTACCTTATCTACACCTCGTCCGATCTCTTCGTCCGGCGTGAATAGAATGCGGATCTTTCCGTGTGCAATCTCCGGATGTGCCAAAAAATATTTGACTGCACACATGATAGCGGTAATTCCGGCTTTGTTATCAGCTCCGAGTAGGGTAGTGCCACTAGCTGTAATGAGGTCATTACCTACTTGCCGTCGTAGTTTGGGATGTTGATCTACTGTAATGATCTGGCTGTTATCGTCCGGCAAGACGATGGCTTCTCCTTGATAGTTGCGGTGGATAATCGGTTGGACATCTTTACCACTGCAGTCAGGAGATGTATCCATGTGGGCACAGTAACATATAACGGGCACATTGGCTTTTGATGTGTTGGACTCAAGTGTGGCATATACGTAGCCATATTCGTCGAGCTGCGCATCTTGAATACCCATCTCTTGAAGCTCTTTGACGAGGAGATTTCCAAGATTTTTTTGTTTTTCCGTACTCGGGTACGTCTTTGAAAAAGGGTCAGACTCTGTATCGATTTTGACATAATTACAAAAAACATTCTCGATATATTGTAGATAGTCCGCTGTCATATGTACTTCCATGATGTAGTGTATTGTTAAAAAGAAAGCAAGATATAAAATTCTTTTCAATGCTCTTGAATTTGAACTTTTTTCTACTTCAGTTAGACTAAATGCTTGTGTGGATTTTGGAATTTGATGCAATAAATTGGGTTATTTTTATATCTTTCGGCTTTCATTATATTCCTAGAGTTCTACTTAATCTATATATAAACCTTTACATAATTATGCAATCACTTACCAGATACATCATTTCAATGGGCTTTGTCCTCTTACCGATCTTATCTCAGGCGCAAGGCTTGGACGAACGCATCAACGAATGGTTTGAGCCTATAGCTGACGCTTGGGTCAATTTGATTCTTACTAGTGTTCCTCTAGGAGGAGGACATTCGATTCCCTTGGTCGTGTTGTTACTAGTCTTGGGTGCATTGTTTTTTACTATATACTTTTCTTTTATCAATATTCGAAAATTTCCGTTAGCGATTCGTGTAGTAGCTGGCAAATACGATCAACTGGAGGGGCATGACCATAGCGGTAAGGAGCACCCTGCTGTTTTTACAGTAGATGGAGATGTAGTGGATACAATACGAGATGAATCTCAAGAAGGAGAAGTCAGTCACTTTCAGGCATTGGCTACAGCCGTATCGGGAACAGTAGGTTTGGGCAATATAGCAGGTGTTGCGGTGGCAATAGCCGTCGGGGGGCCGGGAGCTACTTTCTGGATGATCATCTGTGGTCTGCTTGGGATGTCCACAAAGTTTGTAGAGTGCACCCTCGGGGTCAAATACCGAGATGTAGATAGCGAGGGAACGGTATATGGAGGTCCGATGTACTATCTGAGCAAAGGACTGGCAGAACGAGGTTTCGCTGGCTTGGGTAAGGTATTGGCTTTTATTTTTGCAGTTTTCTGTATTGGGGCATCCTTTGGGGGTGGTAATGCATTTCAGTCCAATCAGGCAGCTGCACAAATCAAACAGTTGATTGGGTTGGATTCCGGCTCTGGCGGATTTATCATTGGATTGATCATGGCGGTATTGGTGGGTCTGGTCATCATAGGCGGCATCAAGCGCATTGCCAATGTGACTGAAAAGATCGTCCCATTTATGGCGATCATTTACGTTTTAGCCTCCCTGTTTATCATTTTTGCACACATCGAGTTATTGGGCAAGGCCTTTGGGATGATATTTTCTCAAGCATTTAATCCAACTGCGGGTTTGGGGGGTCTTATGGGAGTACTCATCGTCGGATTTCAGCGCGCTGCATTTTCTAACGAAGCCGGAGCTGGATCTGCGGCTATCGCACACTCTGCGGTCAAGACCAAGTATCCGGCATCCGATGGAGTCGTAGCCCTTTTAGAGCCATTTATCGATACGGTCGTCATCTGTACTATGACTGCCTTAGTGATCATTATTTTTAATATGAATGGAGGTATATTTGATTACGGAGCTGCCGAAAATAGTCGAGTATTGATCAATCAGTCTCAAGAATGGGTCGGTGGAGTAGGACTGACCTCCATGGCTTTTGCTTCCGTACTACCTTGGTTTAGATATATACTGACCATAGCCATTATATTATTTGCATTTTCGACGATGATCTCTTGGTCATATTACGGATTGCAGTCTTGGAAGTATCTTTTTGGAAAAGGTAAAACAGCGGACTTAGTATATAAAGGTATCTTTTTGTTCTTTATCGTCATCGGAGCATCCGCTACTTTGGATGCGGTGATTAAGTTTTCGGATGCAATGATTTTGGCCTTGGTCTTTCCCAACATGATCGGTTTGCTCCTATTATTTCCAAAAGTACGCGAAGAGCTCAACAAATACTTGGCAGCGATTAAGGCTTATATTTCTTAGCTCAAGGGAAAAATTATCATCAAATTGATTAAACATATTAGTTTTTGTTGTAATATTGTGCATCAGTTTATTACAATACACATATGTTTAAATTCCCTCGTTTTGAACAACATTTATTTACTACTTGGAAGTAATTTGGGAGACCGTTTAGGTTTTTTGGCATCAGCCTGTGCGGCTATTGACAAACAAGTAGGCCAAATAATAAGCAAGAGCGGAATATATCAAACGGCAGCTTGGGGAGTTAAAAACCAGCCCGGATTTCTCAATCAAGCTCTACGCATATATAGTCCTATATCAGCTTTTGGATTATTAACAAAAACGCAAGCTATCGAAAGTAGTCTTGATAGGACACGGACGGAACATTGGGGACCTCGTACTATCGATATCGACCTCTTGCTCTATAACGATGAAGTGATCGTAGAAGAAGGCCTGATCGTACCACATCGGTTGATGCATAAGAGAAGGTTTGCCTTAGCACCGATGGTGGAGATAGCCCCTGACATTGTTCATCCGCTGGTGGGTAGGAGTTTAAAAGAAATATTGGACAACTGTAGCGATCCTTTGAAGGTAGAACGAATATTACTACAAGATGTCTAAAAAGAAGCTACCATATAATTATATCTGCATCGAAGGCAATATCGGAGCCGGCAAAACAACGCTTTGTCATAAAATAGAGCAGGTCTATGAGGTACAACTCGTACTCGAGCAGTTTTCCGAAAATCCCTTCTTGCCTTTCTTTTATAATGATCCCAAGCGATATGCTTTTTCTGTCGAACTGTTTTTTATGACAGAGCGTCAAAAGCAGCTCCAAAAGCATCTACTTAATCGTAGTCTTTTCGAAGAGACCATTTTGGCGGATTATCACTTCATCAAAACAGCACTTTTTGCACGCAAAAACCTAGATGCGGACGAATATAGGCTCTTCATGCGGCTCTTCAAAATACTCAATGCCAGCTTTCCCAAACCGGATATGATCGTCTATCTGCATCGCTCTATCGACTCGCTACTAGAGTACATCCAAGTGCGTGGCAGAAGCTTTGAGTATTCGATTTCTGCAGAATATCTCCAAAATATTCAAGATACGTATTTTGACTATTTTAGATCGGAAGATGCTTTTCCCATCTTGATCATAGACTGTGAGTTTATAGACTTCGAAAGCAATCCGAAGCACTTTTCGGATATCATGGAGCTCATCCGCCAAGACTACCAGCCCGGAGTACATCGTATCAGTTTACTCCATTCTTGACTTGCACCGGATATCTGTCTATCGCTAAAATATAGTATTTTGTCGATTAATCAGCACAAGAATTATGCACAAGTACTTTTTTTATAAACCTTTAGAGCTATTTTTGTGTAAGCATACTACTACTGAATGATCAATAATCAATCTTTGGCTCAAGCCAATGGGAATTAAAACATAAAAAACCATGAAGTTTTATAAATTAGTATTTGGATCCTGCTTGGGAGCACTTTTGGCCTTGATTGCCTTGGGTTTTATTTTGATGACAATGATGACAGGTTTGGCGAGCAGTTTTGAAAAGAAAAGTGTTAAGATACAGTCCAATAGCGTACTCAATTTGGATCTGAGCAAGCCCATCCCGGAACTGACCAATAACGTCAAAGTCCAATTTTCTGAATTTAAAATGGAGGAGGTTATAGGATTGCAAGATATTATCAAATCCATAGAGCGCGCAAAGAATGACCCTAAAATCAAAGCGATTTTTATGGACATACCCACCGTAGGATCGGCATTGTCTGCTACTTCAGACATACACCGTGCCCTTTTGGACTTCAAAACCTCAGGTAAGCCGGTTTTTGCTTACGCCAATGCTTATACGCAGAGGTCTTATGCCCTGGCAACTGCTGCAGACAGTATCATACTCAATCCAAACGGGATGATTGATATGAAAGGATTCGGTGTAACGATGGCATTTCTTGAAGAGTTTTTGGATAACATCGGAGTGGACATGCAAGTCTTTTATGTCGGTGATTATAAAAGCGCTACAGAACCTTTTCGACTCAAAAAGATGAGTGATTACAATCGAGAACAGGTCAAAGATTACCTGAGTGATTTGTACGATACGCACACAAAATTGATTACCTCGCAAAGAGGGTTGTCGGTACAGGATATCAAGGCCCTCGCCAATGATGAAGTATTTGTAGAGCCGGATAAGGCGGTCAAATATAATCTTGTAGATGCTGTAATGTACAAAGATCAAGTAATTGATTTGATCAAAGGTCATCTGGGTATGGATATGTCCAAAGAGATCAAGTATGTAGATATTGGAGATTATAATACTACAAAAAAGGTGGATTACAGTATCAAGGATAAAGTAGCTATAGTCTATGCTGAAGGTGATATCGTAGAGTCCGATGATGACAATGGCAAGATCACTTACAATCGCTACGCCAAGATTCTAAAGAAACTCCGCAAAGACAAAAAAGTAAAAGCTGTCGTGCTACGTGTCAATTCGCCCGGTGGTAGTGCATTGACATCGGATAATATCTGGCGAGAGACGATCTTGCTCAAAGAATCGGGCAAACCTTTTGTGGTCTCATTTGGCAATGTAGCCGCCTCCGGAGGGTATTATATTTCTGCAGCAGCCGATCAAATATTTGCCAATGAAAATACTATCACGGGGTCCATTGGTGTTTTTGGAATGTTGCCCGATGCTTCACGATTATTTGAAGAGAAGCTCAAAATCCATTTTGATACTGTAGCCGTTACAGAAAATGCCAATGCTTTTACGCCATTTTATAAAATGAATAAGAAGCAATACGCTATTCTTCAAGAGAGTGTAGAGCAGGTGTATAATCAGTTCATCCGACGGGTAGCTGATGGGAGAAATATGGATCTCAAGCAAGTAAAAGAAATAGCCCGCGGTAGGGTATATAGCGGTGGTCGAGCCAAAGAACTTGGCTTAGTCGATGAGATCGGAGGACTGGATGCTGCAATACGCAGAGCAGCCGAACTGGCAAATCTGGAAAAATACCGAACAGTATCTTACCCAAAACTCAAAAGCCCCTTTGAGCAGTTGATGGAAGATTTTGTCGGAGGCAATGCCCAAGCACTTATGGCAGATGCTCGTATCCAAGAGATGCTGCCCATCTATGAAAGCTACAAGATGATCAGAGAGATGAAAGGTCCTCAGATGAGGCTGCCTTTTGTGCTTTTGGAGGAATAGAATAGCTATACGCACCAAATCCAGATAGAGCATTCTACAAAGAACTCAATACACAGGATAGTTCAATTTTCTATGGGAAGTACTCCGTATCTCTTGCTATAATCCAGCATTTGACTTACAAAACTCTCCGGCTGTTCTATCCGGATATCTATGATCTGTCCCGCATCATCCATAATGGGCACGAGTTCCGGATTGACAAATCCTGAATAGGGTGCGATATTGAGTTTTTTGGTGCGCTCAAGGACTTCACGATGCAGATCAGGATCTACTTTTACGCCATATCGCTCTACCAATTCCTTGCCTGCTTGATAATCTCCTTGAGATTTTATTCTTTGTAACTCCTTGAGTAATACTGCAAATAGATCTCGTAACTTAGTGTAATCTTTGATATCAAAGAAGGTCTTACCCTCCTTGATTACTTTTTGGATGACATTATCAGCCTTTCCTTTTTCATAAGCCCAAGCTGCTATAAGTTGTCGATTGCGCATATGCGACTCTTCAATGTCTTTGCCGAGTTCGAGCCGCCGCAGCTGCTTCATCAGTCCGTTAGAAATATAACTGTCATATTCTGCCTTAGCAACATCTACAGACTGTAACAAACCCAACTCAATGAGTTTGGGATCCATAATGTAGTACAAAGCAAATATATCAGCTCGAGCTTCTTC
>JAJRUR010000283.1 GCA_024277695.1 Bacteroidota bacterium
CCATTGCGCAATGCTGAGCTCTATATCTGTTTTCGTCTCCGTACTGATGAGACTGCTTCGTCGTGCCTCCTCGCAGTGACGGTATCCCCCTTTGGAGGGGGTCAGGGGGAGGACTCTGTTTGTTAACTCGCCAACTTGCCAAACCCATCACTCCACCACCAACTTACCACTTCCCACTAACTCTCCACGCTCACCCACTAAACTATAAAAATACAACCCGGATGAAAGTCGTCTCCGAAAGATGAGACTGCTTCGTCGTACCTCCTCGCAGTGACAGTGTCCCCCTTTGGAGGGGGCTAGGGGGAGGACAACAGTACAACTCACCCCCGCCCCCTCTCTTAAAAAAAGAGGGGAGCGCAGTCGCTTGGTTTGCTGTCTCGTAGTGACCCTCTCCGTACTGATGCGACTGCTTCGTGGTGCCTCATCGCAATGACGAGATGTCTAAAATCAAGCTTCACGAGCACTATCTTTATCCACTACTTAAGCTCCTTTTTGTAGATTGTCCCACATAGCAGGTGGAAAGGAGGAAAGAATTACTCAAAATAAAACTATCTTCGCTACTTGAATTAGATACAAATAGGTCATTTGATTTGGTTAGCATCATTTCCTCGATCGGGCAATACCTTTGTCCGCAATATACTCAAAGAGAATTACCTCTTAGAGTCTTCTTCTTATCATCTTGATGATTATGAATTGCGAGCTGATTTTGCCGATTTTCCTTTTGTCAAAACGCATTTACTCCCTCATCAATTACCCAATAAGTATGCACAAAACAAATCGATATATATCCTTCGGGACGGACGTGACTGTATCGTATCTCTAGCGCATTATCGGCGAGATCTTATCGACTCGAGTACGGATCTTCATCAAAATATGGTCGAGGCTATCCAGGCGCTTCAAGGGTCGTTTTTGGGGGGTTGGCATAATCATACTATTGCTTGGATACGAAAGGCAGATGTCATTATTCGATACGAAGATCTTCTGCAAGACCCACTAGGCCAAATCGAAAAAATAGGAGCCGTCTTTAATCTCCCTCCGCGGGCCAAGGCTGAAGTCTCCGGAATCGAAAAATATCGTGTCGATCAGCAGTTGTACGGCAGTCATTATAATCGATACGATAGTTACAAACCTGTAGATGATTTTGGAAAAAAATTTTTCCGTAAGGGGATAGCAGGTAGTTGGCGTGAAGAGATGCCTCAGCGTATTCAAGATTTCTTTTGGGCGCGCTGTGGCGAAAGTATGGAGATGCTGGGGTACGAGAGAGCCGGATCGCATATTGCAGTATCTGATTTTGATGATCGCATACGTCAGATCAGAACCCAACCAAAAAAGCGAGCCCGTATTTTGGTAGATATCTCCAAAATGGCAGACGAAAAATATGATGGGGTCAAACGATATGTCTATAATCTGGTGACCCAGTATCAGTATCTCCAATGGCAAGACCGCCTACCTTTTGAAATCGATTTGTTTCTGCATAAAAAAATCATGCCTTTGGACGAAACCGTCACGCTGAATAATCTACATCTGGAGTACGAAAACAAACTGTTGGACACAAAAGAAAAAATAAAAAATATTTTACCCAAAGCAGTCTATCGATCGCTGCGTTTTATATATCTCAAAATGCAAGTGCGTAGGGCACTTGCTCGCTTTAGGGAGCTGACGCTCGAAAAAAGATGGTCTTTTACCAAAATCGGACGATCTCAGTCTTTAAAAGAATTGCTCAACAGTTATGCACTCGTGCACATTACACTACCTCAGCATATGATATTTTTTAAAAATATCCTAACCACTCAACTGGTTACTGTACATGATCTGACGCATCGTATATTTCCTGATTATCATACGGAGGATAATAGGCAGCGATCTCAGACCGGATTTGAGATCATGCAAAAACTCAAGACCAATGTACTCGCTGTATCCCATCGTACGAATCAAGACATGGAACTATACTATCCTTGGGAGCGATCATCTCGCGTAATATACGAAGGTGTAGATTTTGAAAAATTCGGACCACAGTATGATCGAAAACGAGCTGCTGAGCTTCGCCTCAAATATGGTATCGGAGAGGAGGATTATTTTTTTACGCTTTTTACGCTCGAACCGCGTAAAAACCTCCGTACGGTCATGGAGGCTTTTTTGGTCTATAAAGAAAAATCTCCTACTTCTAAAACCAAGCTGGTAGTCGGAGGGCGCAAAGGGTGGAAGGCGGATGAGATGTTCAAGGACCATCCGGATATCTGCTATACAGGCTATATTGAGGACGTGGATCTCGCAGTGTTGTATAGTGAGGCCGTGGTATTTTGCTATCTTTCGATTTATGAAGGATTTGGCTTGCCTCCATTAGAGTCGATGGCCTGTCATACACCTGTGATCTATGCGGCCAACAGCTCTCTCCAAGAGATCCTAAAGGACTATGCATATGGTGTAGCTGCCAAGGATGTGGCAGCGGTAGCCGAAGCGATGGAGCGTTTTGCATCGGATCAAGACTATCGCACAAATATGGCGCGTAGAGCTTATCAGCATGCTTTGGGATTCACTTGGCTCCAATGCGCCCATGAAACGCTTCTTTATTATCGAGATCTAATCAATATACATGAAAAGCAATAAGATCATATTGGCTTCCTATCCGAGATCGGGCAATACTTTTTTGCGCAATATCCTCTATAGTGTTTATGGCATGGACTCCATCGGTGATGTAGATGTACACTCCGTCGAGGAGTGGAAAGACTCTGATATCGTTTTTATCAAAACCCATGAGCTCCCGAACATTTTTTTTAAAAAATTTGGGCGTTTTCCTGTAGTTTATTTGGTGCGAGATGGTCGGGATGCTCTAGTATCTCAGGCGTATCATCGTATCCAAATTATAGCGCCGGGAGATGACTATCTGCAGATCCTACGCGAATCTATTGATGCTCTAGGTGGTACTTATTTTGGGGGTTGGCCCAAAAATGTCCGGCAATGGAGTCGTTTTGCTGATGTGATCATTCGATTTGAAGATCTGATAAGGGATCCTCAAGCTCAGTTGAGCAAATTGGAGCGTATAATAGATTTGCCCGAGGCAGACTGGACTAAGCTACCTACTTTTGAACAGCTCAAAAAAGGAGAGGAGCAATACGTGGACAGGGACATGGTCACTTGGCAAGATGCAACTATGCATAATCGACACGCTCTTTTTTTCCGCAAAGGCAAACCCGGGGAGTGGATGTCTGAGATGCCTAAAGAGCTCCAATCCTTGTTTTGGAAAAAATCTGCTACTGTGATGCGAGCTCTGGGCTATGGTCAACAGGGAGGTCTATCGGACCGATTTGAAGACTTAGAGGGCAAGATTCTAAAAAAAGGGATACGCTATTCTCCAATCCGTAGAATTGCTGATATTTTCAGGCTAAAATAATATAAAAGCAGACTCTGTAAGATCTGTCCATGACCTTTAATAGGCTTATGTACTCGGACTCGAAGAACATATTAAAAAAAAATGCTATGGCATCGTTTTTGGTTTATTCGACAAGGTATATGGCAAAACCTTCTCCTTATATCGCACCGCTATGGAAAGATGTCCGGCTTTGGGTAGCAGGATTGGCCTTGTTTGTATTTTTACTTACCCTCTTAACGGTATCCTAGTTTGCCCCTTGGCGGTCGATCTTCAGGCTTAAATCCAGACTTCCGGCTGAATGGGTGAGAGCTCCTGTTGATATAAAATCTACACCGGTTTCGGCCATCTTGCGCACATTGGACAGTACTATACCTCCTGATGCTTCAGTTTCAAAGCGACCATCTATCGTTGATACGGCTTCTGCCAATAAGGTCGGCTCAAAATTGTCCAACATGATGCGCTGAATTCCTCCGACTTCCAATACTTCGTGCAGTTCTATCAAGTTGCGTACTTCTACAGTTATTTCTAGATCTAAATCATGCTTTTTGAGATAGTGATGGACCCGTTCTATGGCCATGCTGATACCTCCGCAAGCGGCGATATGATTGTCCTTGATCATGATCCGGTCATAAAGTCCTGATCGGTAATTGGTACATCCTCCTATTCTGACAGCCCATTTCTGAATCATACGATTGAGCGGCGTGGTCTTGCGGGTATCAAGTATCTTCGTAGATAGTCCCTCCACCTCTACTGCAAATCTACTCGCAAGTGTAGCGATACCACTCATACGTTGCATACAATTCAGGACTAATCGCTCAGCTTTTAGAAGTGCTCTACTGTCACAGTGTACGACAAAAGCTATATCACCATGGTCCACATCTGTACCATCTTTGATCAAGCGTTCAAACTCTACATCCGGATCTACCAGCTCAAAAATCATCTGCGCCAAGTCCACACCTGCGAGTACACCTACATCCTTGACCAATAAGCGCGCTGTCGAACTAAAATCTGCAGGAATACATGCATTAGAAGTATGATCTCCTTCTTGCACATCTTCGTGTAGTGCCTCATTGATGAACTGTAAAAGGCGAAAAGTGTCGGGGGGTAATACCTTGAGCTTTGAAAACATATGAATATGATGATTTTTGTA
>JAJRUR010000284.1 GCA_024277695.1 Bacteroidota bacterium
CGTTAAATAACTTGCCATTTGTATGAATTTATTACCAAATTAGATTAAATAATCGTGCATTAGCGGCTGCAAAGGTAAGACTTTTTAAGTATAAAACACTATGATATGCTTTAAAAAATATATTTAGTATGGCTGAAGCTATTTGATAAAAGCATTTGCAGTTATACATCAGTATGCCTTGATCCTTTGTTTTTTCTCCACCAAATATAGGCGATCGTACCAAAGAGTATATAAGGACCGGACAGCATGTACAAAATTCCTATATTAAGACCTCGACCTGCCATTCCTCCCTCTCTTAGATTACCCTCAGCAGTCATCCGACACATGGGACACTGGGCTAGTATATCAGACGGCAATATATATGCCATAAGAAAAAATGTAAGTAGAGTTATCGTCATTAAGCGGATGACAGTCTTCATTTTCATAAGTACAAAGATAAGGAGAATATACTAATAGCAGTCCATAAGCATCAAAAAACTCAGAGGCCCTGTAATGGCCACATATAGCCAGATAGGAAAGACCCAACGCGCCATGCGTCTATGTGCGCTATATTGATGCGTATAGCCCTTTATGAAGGTAAATAATATAAAAGGAAGGCTAATACCTGCCAAAATGATATGTGAGACCAATAGGACAAAATATAGTGTTCTAGTCCATCCCATCTTACAGTATCGGACTTCTTCTGTCGTAAAATGATAGACTACATAGGATATCAAAAACATCAAGGAGAATAACATCGCTGTATAAATAGCTCGCCGGTGGTTAGGGACATTCTTCTTCTTGATATATATAATTGCTGCGATAAGACAAACTGCAACGACAGTATTGCATATCGCGTGGAAAGCAGGCATCCAGGATGTATCCATACTGATGTCCAACTTGACGCGCCGCATAAGCCCGACCAGGCTATAGACAGCTATGGTGATCACTACTGCAAGGATGTTGAGTTGTTTGGCTAGTTTGAGATTTGGAATAGTTCGATGCATTAGTCTTCCTTTGGTTCTTTCTTCCTGATGAGTTCAGCCTCTGCATGTTTTTTTAATGGCAACAAAATCGCTATGTGTCGGACAAGTTTTTGGATCTCTTGGGTATTTTTAGGATCATATCTACCTCTGATCTGCTGTTGTTGATCCACTAAATGAAGCACTCCTTGATCAAAGCCATCCCGAGCATAACTGACAAACAAATCTTTTTGCATCTCCATATCATCCGTCTCCGGCAATTGCAAGTCCTTTGGCAGAACAAATAAAAACTTCATGACACTTTGCGAGCCAAACTGGTTTTGCAATTTTTTAAACATGTCCCATTTTGTATTCAGATCATTTTGGTCTTTGATCGAAAACACCAAGACAACCGATTCTTCCGGTTTTTCATAATCACCACCAAGTGCATCTATTGAATAGTCAGACCAGTTTATCTGCGCTTTGGGTTTTAGCTCGTCAAGTGCCTGTTTTCTATATTGATAGCCTTTGACTAGATAAAAATAAGATCCGATCGGTAGTCCAAAGAGCATCAGCATAATCAATACAACACGCCAACTGAACTTTTTTGAAGTTTTTTCTATACCATTCATCAATGCTTGGGCTCATGCACATCTAGCGGTAGTTCTAGTTCGTCTGATGCTTTTGTCGGAGATTCGCCCACAGGATATATTGTGGGTAGTTTTTGTTCTTCGGTAGTATGGCTTTTATATTCTGCTCTTGCATTGCCCCAAGCAGACCCCTCATTAAAGAAAGCAATAATAGCCCAGATGAGAAGTCCCATAGGCAGCAAAACCGACCATCTCAGCCCGGGTGTCTCGTACTTCATATGCATAAACTCATAGATAATAAAATACGCTTTATACAACGAAAAAAGAATAAGCGCTAGGCCCACTAAAATCAAGAACCATTTATAGTTGGTCAGTCCTTTTAGAAAACCAATATGTCCTTTTCCAGCTAGTGAAATCAACACTTCGATCAGCGTCACCGCAGCCAATAGCTTTAGTCCGAAATAAACCCGTTTTATTGAATCTTCATATGATAAATTACCCATATTATTGTTTTTTAATTCCTTTTTTGATTAGTAATATATTGGTTTATAATAGGTAAAAGGCTAAAAATACAAATACCCATACCAAATCTACAAAGTGCCAATAGAGTCCCATTTTTTCGACCATTTCATGTCCGTTTTTTCGCTTCATATAGAGTCCGCTGGCTACATTGATGCAGATGATGATCAAAAAGATAACACCCGTAAAGACGTGAAATCCATGAAATCCTGTAATGAAGAAAAACAAAGCTCCGAAGGCTTTTGGTCCAAAGGCCTGTGATTTGACAACACCATCAGCAGTTTTGTACTTTCTATGGATAAATCCTTTATCATCTACTACAGCACCCGGATAGTTTCCGGCTTTGTGATAAGGACTGGCATGTCCTGTATCATCACCATGTCCGGCACCTATTTTATGTAACAAATAGCCCTCTCCAGCTTCAAATGTTTCTGAACTCAAAGTGCCATCTTCATTAAGATAAGTACCGCTTTCAGTATATGTACCGAATGGATCAGTCGTGATGGTCATATGTTCTTTTCCTATAAGATTAGCCCACTCCCAAGCCTGACAGCCAAGGAATCCAAGACCTCCTATAATCGTGAGAATCATCCAGAACACTACTCCATTTTTATTCTCTCTATGACCCTCTTGTACCGCCCTGACCATAGTGACAGAGCTAGCTATGAGTAGAAAAGACATGAATGTGACAAAAATCAATGGAGCCTTACCTCCAAAGATAGGTAGATTGTGAATACCAAAAGGAGCAGTACTAAAGACAAAATCCGGTACAGGCCAAGAAGGACTCGAAAAGCGCAATGCCCCGTATGCAATCAAAAAACTGGCAAAAGTAAAAGCATCTGATAGCAAAAAGTACCATATCATGATCTTACCATAGCTGGTCTTAAAAGGAGACTTTGCTCCTGCCCAATTTGACTCAGAAGCATTATAATCCCCTGCTCCGTGTGCTGAATGTGTTAATGTATCTACAGACATTTATATCATCGTTGAATGATTAAAAAAAATAACAAGTATAACCAAAGCACTCCTACAAAATGCCAATATTGTGTAGTGAGTGCAAATCTCTTCTTTCGAACGTTGTGCAATTCAAATTTTAAACTGAAGGCATGAAATACAGCCACGCCGAGTGCACCAATTCCCCCTAAGACATGCAGTACATGCAAGCCCGATATCATATAAACAAAAGAGCCCGCAGGGTTGCCGGTAAAGCGAATACCCCAAGCAGTCAACTGCTGCCATCCCAGTACTTGAAAAACTATAAACAATAAGCCGAAAATCAGACTCAAAACCAAAAACCACCTATATTTCTCAACACTTCGCTGCTTATTATAATTTTGATAGGAGAAATGAAGAAAAATACTACTAAGTATAATGGTGAGGGTACTGAAATAAAACCATTTGGGGATGGGAAAGACAAGCCAATTTCCGGCTGCCTGTCGCACGAGATAAGCACTCGTCAAAGCGACAAACATCATGATCATACTCGCCATCGCCAAATATAATGCAAACAGTTGTGGATGTATTTTATGTTTTTCTCTTGCCATCATACTACATCACATCTAATAAAAAAACCAATAAAGACATCGGCATAAACATCAAAGATGCTAACATGAGATGCAGGGCTGTTCGCCTACTCTGCTTACGCCAAAAATTAAGTGAAAACAATAAGAACAAAATACTGACTAGAATCAATATGATACCCACTATTGGTGAGACGATGACTCCGGAGTAGGCTATCCATATAGCCATACATAATATAGCTGTGCAATAAACTACACTATGCCAGCTCACTTGAGGGTGGAGTTTACCGTCCTTGGTGGGTAAGAGGCGGAATCCCGCTTTTTGATAGTCTTCAAATCCCAAGTATCCGATAGCCCAAAAGTGGGGAAACTGCCACAAATACTGCAACAAAAACAAATAGATGGCCGTTTCTGAAATGGACCCGGTTGCAGCTACCCATCCTATCAATACCGGTACTGCACCAGGCAGGGCACCTACAGGCACTGCAAGCGGACTCAACCTTTTGAGGGGGGTATAGATAAAAGCATATGCAACTAAAGAAATAGAGCCCAAAATACCACAAAGTGGATGAATCAAAGATAAAAGGATCAGTCCCAAGATACTCGACACTCCCGCCAAAATTACTCCATTTGCTACATGCATCCGACCGGCAGCTATCGGTCTGATCATAGTACGCTTCATCAATTTGTCATAGTCACGCTCTAGGATCTCATTAAGTATATTGCTTCCGGCAGTTAGGCTAAATCCTCCCAATACTAACAAGATCAGCACTTCCCAATCAGGTCGAAGGGACATAGCGATCAAATATCCCAATACAGCAGTCAAAACTACCATAACAGATAGTTTAAACTTGACCAATAAGGCCAAATCTTTTAACAAGCTATATGTAACATCTTTGGTTCTGTACATTGTTTTAATGCATTTCTTCTCCTTCGCGTGGTGGTATATATTGTGGTACAAACTCCCGTTCGTCTTTATTATAATCGTATGCCCAACGTTCAACAGTCGGAATTTTACCGGGCCAGTTGCCATGTACAGGCTCTATCGGTGTTGACCATTCTAAGGTCGTAGCATTCCATGGATTTCTTGATTTGACTTTTTTGCCTTTCCAAATGCTATAGAAAAAGTTAATTACAAAAATCATTTGAGCTATAAAAGTAATGATTGCTGCCACTGTAATAAACTGATTGATCCCGTCAAAGTGCCTAAAGGTTTCGAAAGAGTCAAAAGTATAGTACCGTCTAGGTACTCCCGCCAAACCGATATAATGCATAGGCCAAAAAACACAGTATGCGCCGATCATCGTAACCCAAAAATGGATCTTACCCAGTGTATCATTCATAAAGCGCCCATACATCTTTGGAAACCAGTGATATACTCCGGCAAACATACCAAAAAACGCTGCTACTCCCATCACTATATGAAAGTGTGCCACTACAAAATAGGTATCATGCATCTGTATATCTATAGCAGAGTTTCCTAAAAAGATACCTGTCAAACCTCCGGAGATAAACATCGATACAAATCCGATAGCAAATAACAACGGAACAGTAAGTTTGAAATTTCCTCCGTAAAGAGTTGTTAGCCAGTTAAAAACTTTTACAGCAGAAGGGACTGCAATCATCAGCGTAAAGACCACAAAGAAATTTGAGATGAACGGATTGAGTCCTGACATAAACATATGATGCGCCCATACTATAAAGGACAAAAAACCAATAGCAATCATAGAAGCTACCATAGCACGATATCCAAAGATCGGCTTACGAGCATGTACTGACATCACCTCAGACACCAATCCCATGGCAGGAAGGATAATGATATATACTTCCGGGTGACCCAAGAACCAAAATAAGTGCTGAAATAAAATAGGACTTCCTCCCACATGTTCCAATGCTTGTCCTCCTACAAAAACATCACTTAGGTAAAAACTTGTGCCCAAACTTCTGTCCATTATCAACAATAAAAAACCACCTACCAACACAGGAAAAGACAACAGCCCCAATATGGCTGTAAGGAAAAATGCCCAAATCGTCAAGGGCAATCTCCACATAGTCATCCCTTTAGTACGTAGGTTGAGTACAGTAGTGATGTAATTAATACCTCCTAATAACACCGATACAACAAATAGCGTAAGACTCACCAACCATAGCGTCATCCCTGCACCGGAACCAATCGAAGCTTGTGGAAGTGCACTTAATGGAGGATATGCAGTCCAACCTCCTGAAAAAGGACCGGTACTTACAAAAAGTGATATGAACATGACCAAACTCGCCAAAAAGAAAAACCAATAAGACATCATATTGAGCAATGGCGATGCCATATCTCGAGCTCCTACCTGAAGGGGTATTAAGAAATTGCTAAAAGTACCGCTTAGTCCGGCAGTCAATACAAAAAACACCAATATCGTTCCATGCATCGTCACCAAAGCATAGTAAAACTCTTGAGACAAAGATCCGATACCTGCATCATTGACAATAATCCATTTGCCCAAAATCGGCTTGAGCCAAGTCAAACTTTCTTCCGGAAAACCCAGTTGCATCCTAAAAATAAGCGACATTGCTGCAGCTATGACTGCCCAAAATATACCGGTGATCAAAAACTGCTTTGCTATAATCTTATGATCTAGACTAAACACATAAGTCGTAAAAAAATTGGATTGGTATTTGTCTCCATGATGATGCTCGTGAAAGTGATCATCAAATCCGTTTTCTTCTATGAACTTGTCGGGATTATAAACAGGTATTTTTATTTCTGACATGTTATATCGTTTTTTACCTTGTATTTTTTATTATATTTTTATTTCTGTACGTCGATTATTCGCTCTCCCCTCTTCTGTGTCATTCGTGTCAACAGGTTGTGTCTGTCCAAATCCCTTGGCAGTCAGACGCGAACTACTGACGCCTTTGGACATCAAAAAATTCTTTACCGCTTCTGCTCTCTCTTGAGATAGTTTCAAATTATTTGCGGCATCACCAACATTGTCCGTATGGCCTCTAAGTGATGCTTTGATCTCGGGGTTAGCCTTGAGCATCGCTGCGACATTTTCTAACTCGTATTTTGAGTCAGCAGTAAGGCGCGCTGATCCGGTTTCAAAATTTACATGTTCCAATTTTATGATGCGCCCCGAAGCATCTTTAGACTCCAAAGCTGATTTAAAACGCGCTTCAAATGCCTCCTTGCGCTCTTTTATATCAACGTTGAGTAACTGTCCTTTGTAGGGGTCTTCGTCCGAATTGCGTATCGTACTCATATAGTATGGTTGCTGCTCAGCTAGCCATTTTTCATACTCCTGTTCAGAAACAACACGCACTAGCCGACGCATGCTGAAATGCCCCTTACCACATAATTCGGCACAAGCCAACTCGTAATCAAATGTCTCCCAAAGCTGAGGGCCATCCGGTTCATTAGGGTCTGAAGGTACTTGATATTCAGGATATTTACTTAGTTTTTCGCGATATTCTTCTGTAGTCACCGTGGGTGTAAAGATAAAGCGCGTTGGGATACCCGGAACGGCATCGAGCTTAACTCGAAAATGAGGGAGGTCAAAAGAATGGAGAACATCTCGGGCATTTATACGCACTTTGACCTTTTTACCTACCGGAAGGACAATCTCAGAAGGTTGGATATCATCGAGGTTTTTGGTATCCGTCCAGTCTTGTCCCAAAGGATTTAGACTCGTTATTTTTGTAAATTCTTTAGAGCCTAATTTGCCATCTGCGCCGGGGTACCTTAGTAGCCAAGCAAACTGCATACCGGTAGCTTCAATTTCCAAATAATCTTCATCCGGTTCTACATCAGCCATCACAGCATTCCACCCAACCAATCCTTTGATGACAAGTACAATCATCACCAAAGCAGGTACTACTGTCCAAATAATCTCCAGTTTATTATCGTGCGACAAAAAATTGGCCTTACGCGTCGGGCTATAACGATACTTAAATGTAAACCAAAACAATGCAATATGTGTCAAGACAAATACAATTCCTGTAAAAAGCAGGGTCAGGTTAAACATACTATCCAATACACCTCCATGAGCAGAAGCACTCTCGTGAGGTCCATAGCCGAGCATATAGTTCTTATAATACCAAGCCGAAGCGATACAGAGTACTAGAAAGAGGATACCAAATAGGAGCATCCCCCAAGCATTTCGATTGGTATTCTGAATCTCAACATGCTCTTCGCCTCGAATCTGGCTGCCTAATTGGGACAACTTGCTCACTTGGACAGCAATAACTACAAAAAGCGCTAAACACAATAAAATTATAATTCCTGTGGACATACTATATCAATTTATCAAACGTGATGATGTAAACTTTCTCCAATATAAGGGTCTCTACGAGCGATGAGTGGAGCACTCGCCAAAGCTCTTAAGATTATAAATAAAAACAAAGCCAAAAAGCCCAAAAACCAAGCAATCTCTAAAAATCCGGGGAGTGTAAATCCGGAAACAAAAGATGCTGCATGTTCTGCTCCGTGAGAAGCACCATGATCAGCTCCACCATGAGCTGCTGATAGTTCGTGCGCAGTATGCAATGCACCGGGCTTTATCATTAAGAAAAAGTCCAACCAGTGTGTAAACACTAAAAGCCCTGCAGTAAATACCAAAGTACCATACTTTCGTTTAGTATCATTGCGCATCAATATCAAGAATGGTACAAGAAAATTCAATGCCAAATTGGCCCAAAATAGTAGAGAATATTCGTTCTGCCTCGTATGAAAATATACCGTCTCTTCCCCATTGTTTGAGTACCAAATAAGCATATACTGACTAAACCACAAATAAGTCCAAAAGATGCTAAACGCAAACAAATACTTACCCAAATCGTGTAAGTGCTCTGTCGTAATCTGTTCGAAATACCCTTTTGATTTTAGATATATAATCAACAGAATCGACAAGGCGACCATGGCTACAAACAAACTGGCAAAACAATACCACGCAAACAATGTACTGTACCAGTGCGCATCGATGGACATCACCCACTGCCAAATGACTACAGGACCTAAGAAGCCAAATATCGGCAAAAAGGCGGCAGCCCATATCTTTGTCTTTCGATAATGGCTAAAATC